>JBFJXU010000226.1:0-2996 GCA_041622975.1 Thermoplasmatota archaeon | reverse complement strand
GGTCGCGACAGTGGGCGACGAAGCGGTCAGCCGAACTCGGAGAGTGAGGCGACGCGAGGCGACGCTTCCACGGGAGCGACCTGACTCGTCGGGCGCCCGATGTAGTCTAGACTGGACGGGTGTCCAATTGAAGAGCCGCTGGTGGGAATTGAACCCACGACCTGCTCCTTACCAAGGAGCCGCTATACCTCTAAGCCACAGCGGCAGGCTCGCGCGGGGGGCGCAGGGCCGGCGACTTAGGGTCTCTATATGAGGACTTTGGGCCGGGCCAGGGGCCTGCCAGGTTGACAGGCGCCGATTGCTAAAGGAGAAGAAAGCCAGCGGAGGGATTTGAACCCTCGACCTGCGGTTTACAAGACCGCTGCTATACCACTAAGCCACGCTGGCGGGTTGGGCGAATGCAGCCAGCGGACCCGCGGTTTACAAGACCGCTGCCTGAGACGCGAAGCGACTCGGGCGCGGAGCCGGCATGCAATGCCGGCGACTTGCTATACCACTAAGCCACGCTGGCGGGGGCGACCCCAAGGGGGTTGGCGGGCCACCAACCTAGCCTTGAAAGCCGTTTAGAAGCCTACAACCACGTCGATTGTGGATTCTGCTTCCGCTCCGGCGAACAGGTACGCATAGACCCAGTACGTGCCGGCTGCTGGTTGAGCGATGTTCAGACTTTCCTCGTTGCCCACGTTGCCGCTGCTGCGGTATTCCCCGACGGGGTCCTCAATCCACAAGTCAAGGTCCGCTTCGACACCGGTGCCAGTCATGACGGCAGAAATGGACGATGCTCCTTCGGGTACGTCCAATTGGTAGTACAGGAGGAAGGTCCCGTTGGCTCCACTTTCTCGGGCCTGCGTGAGCAGGGCGCCGGTATCAGTCAACGTGGGGACGCCAAAGGCCACGGTCCCTGTGTACGTGTACTGCAAGGACGTCGGCTTGGGCTCCACGGGAGGCGCCGTCGCGTTGATGGTGACGGATGCGTTGCTGGTGACGCCAAACCCGTAGTCCACGGTGAAGTTGACCACGTGTAGTCCCTGGGGGAACAGGTACGTGGTGTTGCCGGGGAGATCGATGCTGATGCCTTCCCTGGCGCCGTCGGGCAATTCCAGGCGCCAACTTGTGGAGCGATTGACGCCAGTAGCATTCCATTCCAGGGCAACACTCAGGGGTGCAAGGCCCTCAGTACGGTTGGCAACGAGGGTAGCGTTGCGTTGGATGGTTGGTTCAGGCTGTGGTTCGGGTTCCGGTTCGGGCTCTGGTTCCGGTTCGGGCTCCTCGCCGAGACAGCCAGCCAAGCCGCTGAGGCTCAGCAGGATGAGCAGTGCCATCATTCGCATAGGGGTGCTTCACACCGGAGGCGACTTGACGGTTTTGCTGTTGTAATGGGCCATCGCCTGTCCTCAAGCCTTTTACCGAAGTGACCGAGTCCTTGGTCTCAGATGGTAGCGACCGTCGACGAACTCCTGCAAATCGTGGCCACGAACCCCTTCATCGATGGCATCGGTTACTTCATTGAAGTAACCACGAAGGAGCCCGTGGACAATCGCCTCATGGACGAGTTGAACGGCAAGGTGCAACACGCGTTTTGCGATTCAAGCCAGGTGACCAATGAAGGTGGCCTCGTCCTGGGTTTCGACTTCCATGACCACCTGCCAACGCAGGGCGAAGAAGGCCAGTACACATTGGATACGGTTCGCCACGTGTTGAATACGGTTGACGACCGCGTCGGCATCGATCACCTGTGCATTGAATTCCAGTTCGACATGGCCCGGGCCAAGCGTGCCCAGACCCAGATGGACGAACTGCTGCAGCCGTAAGCGCCAGACGTTTGGTGGCAATTTTGCTGCCTGCCCCGTAGCGGCGCGGTGGGCCCCTTGACGGCCGACTCGAGGCTAGCCCTCTGAGGCGAGGAAAAGGAAAAGAACGCCACCGCTAGGCAAAGCAGCCTGGCCGGCGTGGATCTGCGGTCCTAGAGGAATTCCATTCCAGTGGAGCCCGTTGCCACCTTCTTGACGGCTGTTTGGCCGAGTTGTTCCGCGAGGCGGTCGTAGTACTTGATGACCTCGTCAGTGACGCTGCTGCGCACGTTGCGCAGGGCTTCTTCGAAGTGGTTCTTGGCCACCTTGCGGGCCTTGCGGTCCTCCCGGAGGGCGATGATGGCGGCTTCACGGCACAGGCTTTCGATGTCGGCGCCGACGTAGCCCTTCGTCAGTTTGGTGAGGTCGTCCACGTCCACATCATCAGCTAATGGCATGCCTTCGGTGTGCACCTTCAGGATGGCCCTGCGGGCGTCCTCGTCGGGTGCCGTGACCTTGATGAGTCGGTCGAAACGGCCGGCGCGCATGAGGCCACCATCGATGATGTCGGGGCGGTTGGTGGCGCCAATGACCACGACGCCTTCCATGCCTTCCATGCCATCAATACTGGTAAGCAACTGGTTCACCATGCTCTCGGTGACGTGGCTGCCTTCGAAGGCGCCACGCTGAGGGGCAATGGCGTCAATCTCGTCGAGGAAGACAATGCTGGGACTGCTTTGCTTGGCCTTCTTGAAGATTTCACGAATGGCCTTCTCTGATTCACCGACCCATTTGCTCAGGACTTCGGGGCCCTTGACGCTGATGAAGTTGGCACCGGATTCGTTGGCGACAGCCTTGGCCAGGAGCGTCTTGCCGGTGCCCGGGGGACCGTACAAGAGGATGCCACGAGGCGGCCGGATGCCCATGCGTTCGAAGGATTCGGGGTCATCGAGGGGCCATTCCACGGCTTCCTTGAGTTGTTGCTTGACTTCTTCGAGGCCACCAACGTCTTCCCAGGAAATGTCGGGCACTTCCACAAGGAATTCACGCAGGGCACTCGGGTCGACGATCTTCATGGCTTCCTTGAAGTCGTCCATGGTGACGCACATTTTCTCAAGGAGTTCCGTGGGCACGGGCTCGTCGAGATCAATCTCAGGGAGGTATCGGCGCAGCGCCTTCATGGCGGCTTCACGGGCCAGGGCCATG
>JBFJXU010000225.1:0-3039 GCA_041622975.1 Thermoplasmatota archaeon | reverse complement strand
GACGACGTCGAAAGACTCACCGATGCCCTGGCTTCCCTGATGCGGGCGCGCGGCCCCCGCGACTGGCTTCGCGCGGCGCCTGCCATATTCACGCTTGCCAAGTGGGCGCGCAAGACCGGCCAAGACCTGCTGGATGTCCACATCAAAGACCCCACGCTGCAAGCCGTACTCGCCGGTCACTGTGGTGACCATGGCTCGGCACCGGACGAAGCGCCGGCCCTGCTCCAAGCGGGCCTGCTCGACCACTACTTGGGCGGGGCATTCTACCCGCGAGGTGGCGGCTTCGCCATTCCCCGTGCCTTCGTGCGGGCCCTCAAGCGGGCCGGTGGCGAACTTCGACTAACGACTCGAGTGGAGAAGGTACTCCTCGAAAGCGGTCGCGCCGTCGGGGTCAGACTCGCGGATGGCGCTGAACTGCGCGCCCCCGTCGTGGTCAGTAACGCAGACGCAGAAGTTACCCTCGGCCGACTCGTCGGTCGCGACCACTTGCCGCGTCGGCTTGTCCGGAAACTGGACTCCACTACCTACTCGCCGGCGTCGCTGAGTCTCTTCTTCGCCGTGGACATGGACCTGCGCGCTGCCGGCCTTGATTCCGGGAACAACTGGTACTACGACTCCGCTGACCTCAATCACATCTACCGCCTCGGCGATACAGACCACGCCATACATCAAGACCCGCCCGCCGTAGTGCTCAGCGTCTCGACGCTGAAGGACCCGTCCAAGATGCGGAATGGCCACCATACCTGCGAGGCGTTCACATTCGTCTCATATGACGCCTTCAAGGCTTGGGCAGACCAGCGCTGCGGGGAGCGCGCCCAGGACTACCAGGAACTCAAGGAAGAACTGGCCGACCGCATGTTCCGGGTACTGGAAAGACACGTCCCTGGCATTCGGGATGCCACCGTATTCTGGGACCTCGCCACGCCCCTCACCAATGAACACTACGTCAATGCGCACCGAGGCGCTTTGTATGGTCCCAAGAAGGTTCGCCAGCAAATGGGCCCAGGCGCATTTCCCGTCAAGACCGCGATTCCTGGCCTGTGGATGGTGGGTGCCAGCACGTTCAGTTTCGGGGTCGCCGGCGCGACCATGACGGGTCTCGCTGCTGCGGCCAAGATCCTGGACGTCCCCTTCCGCGACCTACTACAACAAGATGGCTCGCCCCTGAACGTGTACCCATCGGAAGACCCGTCGGCATGGCCCGACGACCTGCAGGGCCGATTAGCAACCGCTGGCGCTGTCACGCCGCCCTAGGAGCCCGATTGCGTTCCATTCGGCGTTCGTTATGCAAACCAGCCTCTGCGCATGGCTATATTTGGCAAGGCCTCCGGGGCGGTCATGCGAGAATTGTTCACCGTCGCCCTTCTAGCCATCGTAGCCCTCAGTGGCTGCGTCACCGAAGACCCCCTCAACGAAGTAGAAAACGCCCTTGACGGCGCGACTACCGTCCTCCCGGCCACTGTACTTCGCAGTTCCGTGGCCGCTGCCGTGGCGGCCGGCGAACCCGCCGCGGTACCCGTAATGGATGTGTTTGATGTCACGGGCATCATGGGCACCGCTCGCATGAGCCGCGAATTCGATCTCACCCTCACGGAGACCACGACCCTCGTCACCAACGAGACCTGGGCCATGATTGACGACAACCTCACCGACCTCCCCGACATCGACCTCTACGAGGGGTACATGACGAACTCCACGAGCCGCAGGGTCGCCTTGGCCATCACAGATGAATGGGCCCGTGGCGTCGTCCTGCCTTTCAAAGGCACGCAGCCCATTGTGCACGGCATCATCCGCGTCGGCCTCAATGGCAACATGCCGTATCAACCCGGCGGCGCAGCCGTCACGCAATGGGACGGCCGCGATGTCTCCGAACTACGCTTCGACGACCCCGCCGGCGACTACAACCGCGACTGCCTCGAACTCGTGCCGCCCCACGTTGAACCGACGCTGTCCCGTGTGATGGCTCCCTCGACGGACACCCTGTACTCGGACATCATCCTTGACGCAGACTACGCCGCGTACCAAATGATGGGCGACGACACGTTTGCCATGATGATTGCCATGATGCACGAAGTGGACGCCATCTACTACGAAGACACCAACACGCGCTTCCGCATTGCCGGTGTGCACCTCATGAGCGAGGAAGACTACTACCCCGACCCGGACGACGAAGCGCCCCTTGGCAAACTCGCCGATTACTGGAATGAACGCGACTTCGACCGCGACATCGTCCACTTGTTCACTGGAATTGACTCCGGCTACGCCATGGCGAATTGCATCGGCGGCGCCGGGCACCCCGAAGTAGCCTACACGTTCACCAGCTTGCCCTGGGCAGAGCGTTACACCAGCCTTCACATGAACGTCATTGCCCACGAACTGGGCCACATCCTGAGCGCCCACCACCACTACGGCAACCACGCCGAACAGGTGCATGCTAGCATCATGATTCAAGGGTACACCCAGGGCTTGGTGCCCCAATTCAGCACCATCAGCAAGTCCGTGATTCGCGGCTGGGTGGAGAACGAAGTGGAACAATGATGGCCGTCCGAGCCGCCCTTGGTATCGCCGCCCTCTTGATGGCCGGTTGTACAACTCCGCAGCCTGCACCTGCCGAAGCTGACGTCTGGGTCCCCGGAGATCCATTCACAATTGAGGGGGCCTTCGAGGCGTTCCCGGGTTGTGGCCCGTGGCATGATTTGGAGCGCCACAAGACCGGCTGGACGTACACCGTCGAGGTGGACGGGCTGGCGCAGGACGTGACGATTTTCTTCCGCAGCGGGAGTGACTTCACGACCAACATCGGGTATGGCCCGATGCCCACGGGCGTTGTCCCTTGGTCTGGTGCGTTCGTACACGTTTGCGCTGCGGCGCCATCGGTTGGTACTTACACGGTGACCTTCGAGCCGCCGGCAGAAAAACCTGCGGCCGCTTACAACCCAGAACTGGAGGGCCAGGCTTTCACAGGCTCAAGCATGGCGGTAGTGGAGGATTGCACAGGAGAACTGCATGCGGTCGAGCCCGGCATGGCCTGGTGGCAAT
>JBFJXU010000224.1:0-3043 GCA_041622975.1 Thermoplasmatota archaeon | reverse complement strand
TACGGGCCAGCACCGAAGAAGTCCACAAGCGGCTCAAGGCGCGGGGCTTCGAATTCGGCCGTGCCCCCTTAGATGACAACGTCCTCGAGATTCGCCACGCACCCATTAGCCCTGGCGCGACCCTCGAACACTTGCTCGGCATGACGAACCTGCAAGACCTAGCCAGTAGTGCCGCGCCGCTGGCGCTGGATGCCCAGCGGGGGGAAGTGGTAGCAGATATGGCTGCGGCGCCAGGCATGAAGACCATCCACACCGCAGGCATGATGCAGGACCGCGGCTCCATTGTAGCAACCGAGCCAGACCCTGAGCGGATGCGTGCGTTAGCGTTCAACTTGGAGCGGTGTGGCGTCACCAACACGGTGTTGCGCCTGCACGACGGCCAAGCACTTCCGGGCGAAGCGTGGGCCGACAAGGTCCTCCTCGATGCGCCTTGCACAGGCGAAGGCACCATACCCAAAGATTGGGCAAGACGGCGCGGCGAACCCGCAGAGGTGCAGCGCTTGGCAGCAATTCAGGATGAACTCCTCGGCGCCGCAGACCGGGTGCTCAAGCCCGGTGGCCGCTTGGTGTATGCCACGTGCACGTTTGCCCCCGAGGAGAACGAATGCCGCCTGCAGTCCCTGCTTGAACGGGGCTACGTCATGGAGGACCTGCCCTTCGATTCATGCGGCGCACCCCTGGTACCCGGCGTCACCGAATGGCCGGGCTACAAACTGGACGAGTCACTTGCCAAAGCCAAACGCTTCTACCCCGGCATCCACCCAACGCTAGGGTTCTTCGTGGCAAGCCTGCGGAAACCAGAGGAGGAAGCCACATGAGGCCAGCGACGCCCGAGGAGCACGAGACATTCGACCGCTTCATGAACGGCATCGAGAAGGGATTGGCCCGCCAGGTTCGGGCGCAAGCCATGCTGTACGTGAATGAGGATTCCGACAGCGCCGAGCGGACCGCCGTGCTCCTGGCCCCCGAAGCAGGCACCCTGCCAGCAGCGCTACTCGAGGACGCCTGGAGTGCCGGATTACCCATTGGCGCGTTCGACGAAGAAGGATTCACGCTGGGGCTCCAGGGCGCGGTCCACGTGGCCGACGTAACGGACTCCTACACGGTCCGCGTGGGCGTGAAGGCCACCAACTTGTTCCTGTACGGCCGCAACATCTTCGGCTCCTCCGTAGAACGCTACGACCGGCGCCTCCGCGTCGGCGACGGCTGCATCGTTACCGATGTTCGAGGGGAAGCCATTGGCATCGGCGAGGTCGTCGGCAGGTTCAAGGGCCAAGGTGAGGCTGTCCGGTGCGTCCATGACTTGGGAGCCTACCTCCGCGAACAGTGACCCTGAATACACCGTCATCGTAGCGGTTCGCGGCGACGGCGACGACAAAGAGTTCCTCATGGTCCACAACCCAGAGCGCGGCTGGGAACTCCCCGGCGGCAAGTTCGAAGGCAACGAAGGACCCGTCCACTGTGCGCTCCGGGAATTCCGCGAAGAGACGGGGCACCTCCTTGCTGACCCCAAGTACGTCACCAAGATTCAGAAGCCAAACGGCATGGCGTACATCTTCACGGGCCGCCTCGGAGCCAAGGTCCGCGAAATTGAAGACCGCGTCATTGACCGCACCCAGTGGTTTGGCCGCCTCCCCGAAGATGAACTGGGATTCCCCGACGATCCCTACGACGAAATGGGTCAACTCCTCGACATCAGGTTCAGGTAAACCGACCACAACCCCCAAGTCCCCATTCGTGACTGGAACGCCATGCGCACACTCCATGAGTGCTCCACCGCCAACGACGGGTGGCAAGTCCTCGCCGATTGCGAGGGCGCAACGACCCTAGGTGCAGGACCAACCATTGGCATCATAGGAGGCGGCCTCTTACTGCTCGGCGTCATCGGATACCTTGTCTGGCGACGTGTTCAGATGAACCGCATTCTCGACGAATGAAAGCCATAGGCATTCTCGCACTGGCAGCACTGCTCTTGGCCGTCCCGACTACGAGTGGGCACGACGATCACTCAGACGCACCCGGCGACTGCCAAGAAACAACGGCCGGCCACGTCACCCACCTGTGCCGCGTCGATGTGGAAGTGACGGGGAAAGCAAATCACAGTCTGGCCTTCACCTTCGACGGGGACCTTCGCGCCGGCTGGCTCATGCTCTTCACAGTGAACACAGACGCCCCCATCAATGCCACATTGGGCATCGGCGACACCACCGCAGCCACCTGGACCTGGAACGGACCCGGCACGTACGGCGCGACCCTACCAGAAACCGGCCACTACTGGCTCCTCCTCGAAGGCCACGGCAATGTCACCTACTTCTACGACCAATCCTGTGAATGCAGTGCCAAATGGACCAACATGCCAGCCACGCTCATCTTCAACTGGGAACTCGACGGCGAACTCCTCGTCGAGTGGCAAGTCAAGCGCCTAGACGCAGCATTCCAAGACCACGATGCGCCCGAGGACACAACAATCACGGGCCACTTGTACACCCGCAATGGCACGACCTGGCCATCCGACTATGAACAGGGTGAAGCAGTAAGCATCACGAACGGAACTACAATGGCCCTCTCGGGGACCGGCACTCAATACCTCATCGTGGACGTGAACGGCATCCAGGACACTATTCTCATGCTGCCCGCCGCCACCAAGCCCCCCGAAGAAAGCGACCTGACCCTACCCGATCAAGGCGCCCCGTTTGCGCCGGTGGCCGGCTTCCTCGCAGCCATCGCTGCGGCGACCCGGTGGAAGCGGTGAAATAGGGAACCTGGGTCGGCCGCCCTACGCGCACGGCAACGTGACGCTGGCGGTGCAACCGCCACCCGCCCCTCCACCCCTCCCGGGAACGTAACTCAGTTGGGACCCACCCAGTGCTCCGCACCGGCTGGTCCGCTCGCGGTACTCGCTGGGCGACGGCCGCCGATGCGACCCCCGCCCGAGTGCCAGACTGAAACGCTCCCGGCATCCGCCCATGACACCCCTCCCGGGAACGTAACTCAGTTGGGAGAGTGCCAGACTGAAGATCTGGATGTCGCCGGTTCGATCCCG
>JBFJXU010000223.1:0-3045 GCA_041622975.1 Thermoplasmatota archaeon | reverse complement strand
GCCGCCAACGAACACGACGCAGACATCGTCGTCGTGGGCAGTCACGGTCAAGCCGGCCTGGTCCGAGCCCTCCTGGGCTCGGTGGCCGAATACGTCGTTGGGCACGCCAAACGCCCGGTGCTCGTAGTCCCGGGCGACGGTGATTCAGCGTAGGTCCATCCAGGCCTTGGCAAAGCGGTCCACGGCGGCGTCCACAAAACTCGCTTGATAGGTGACCAGGACATTGGCAACGCGCTCCGGGTCCTCGACGAATAGGTTCTTAGTGCGGCCAGATGGCTCCTCGCGGATCATGCCCGACTCACGGAGGCGCTTGAGGTGGAAACTCATGGTCGGCGCGGCGAGGCCCACGGCAGCGCGCACGTCCTTGGGCGTGGCCCCGGGGTTGAGTAGCAGGTGTGCGATGATTCGCCGGGGCACTTCATGACGCACAACGTAGAGGACGTCCTTGTCGCGCCGGTCCATTCCATCGGCGGGGTAGTATGACTTGAAGCCGCCCTCCTCACGCGTGGAGAGGTGGCCGTGCTTCTGCAACTGGTAGCAGTGGTACTCAGCCGTGCTCACAGGCATGTCGAGGGCGTCAGCAACGGCGCGCAGGTGCAGCCCGGGATGCTCCTTGAGGTAGTCGACGATGCGCCGGCGCACGTCTAGGTCGAGGACCTTGTCCGCGTCGAGGGGCGGCGTCATGTCAGCGTAGCACCGCGATGTAGAGGCTCGCCACGACGGCCAAGAGGAGAATGCCATCCCACGGCATGTCGGCGCCCGTACGATCCGCCAAGGCATCCTGCAATAGCAAGAGCCCATTTGCCGCAAGCAGGGCAAACGCCACGGCCACCCATAGCAGTCGAATGTGGCCGATACGGCGCCAACTTACCAGGCCCGTAATGCACATGATGGCGGCTAGGCCCATGACGAGGACTGCGGCGGCGACGGCCAAATTGGCCTCAAGGGCACCCATGGGGTTCGCCTAGGCTACTCGTCGTTATGTTCCCTTGCATCCCGTTCGGCCACCAACCGACCCACCAGCGCCGCAACCGCTCCCGCGACCGAATCACCCAGGCGAAAGCCAGCCGTGTGCGGGCATGTCTCGATGTCTAGCACGGCGCGGCGTAGGTCGCTGTCCCAAACAGCCGGGTACAACCTGCATCCCTCGGGGCGGTCAGCATGGATACCGCATCGCCCGTCGCGAGCCAGGAAAAAGCATGGGGCACCCTCATGGCCTGGGACGGGCGGCTCGGCACGTGTGCGTAACTGCACAAAACCATCCTCCGCCGTAAATGAAAAAACGCTAGGCTCCAAAGTGGTAGAAACTGCAATTCTGTCCACATCGTCCCGCGTAAGCAGCATCTCCGTGTCATGACAGCAGCGACTGCACGCATGTTGCAAACATGGCGATGCCGGCCCAGCCAGCGGGATTACGGGGAGCGTCGTCATTTCGCCATGGTTACACCGCGTTGGTGCTGATAGTTCCCGCTGCGCTCCTCATACGACCTAAGCGGCGGTGACTTGAGGTCTTCCAGCACCAGCTGGCAGAATCGGTCTCCCACGGGAATCTCAAGTGGCTCGTGACCAGAGTGAAATGCACCCAGGGTGAGATTGCCATCAAATCCAGCCTCCACTTTCCCAAACGCGGCCAATACGCCCCGGCGCGCGTACGAAGAGCGAATCCAAAGTTGTCCACAAGCCGCATCCGGCATGCGAACCACCGCAGCCGTACCAATGAGAAAGCGCGTCATCGGCGGCACCAGCACCGTGCCCTCAGAGACTGGTTCCGAATGGAGGGACGGGACGAGAACGTGCCCCACTCGGAGGTCGATCCCGTTGGGGGTCAGGTCCTCCGGCTGCCACGGGTCAACGGCCATGCTACCGGCTGCCACAGCGCGCGTAATGTCGGCATCGCTCCAAACAGGCACAAAGTGCGTTAGGGCCAACCGGCCCATGAAGCCAGCGGTGCTACAGTTGTTCCCAAGTAACTTGGTAATCAATTGACGCGGCCCCGTCTTGTTGGACAACGACCGTCCACTGGCCAGGCGCGGCTGCGAGCATCGCCCGACTGTTTAACGACCCCGTCATTACCACGGCGGCCGGGGTAATCACGCCAGTTCCTTCGTACGCCATCTGTTCGGCCCCATTGGGGCCACGGAGGCCCAAGCGAAACTCGCCGGCCAACACCAACGTGGAGGAATCCAATCTCAGAACAATGGCCCCCACATCGTGCTCAACCACGAAGGTCTGACTATTGTCCGGCGCCCCGACAGCCGTGACGGAATCTGCCACTAGCACCCGACCATCAGGCACAACCGGTTCAACCGAGGCGGCGCCGCCAGCCTCGTCAAGGCCGGCCCCATCGACATCAGAATCCGTCACGCAGCCAGCTAATCCGACCACCACAAAGCACCACAACGCTGTCATCACGCGCATGCCAGCCAATCCTCGATGCCATTCAAAATGAATTCTCTCATTGAGCCGTAACAACGATTCGAGCCGACCATCGACCCGTCACATCCCACGACAGTCGGTGTAATCCCGCGTCAGCGGGGGCACGCCACGGGGACGTATCTTGCCACACCCCGTCATGCAGCACCGTCCGGCCACCTGGCCCTGCCATTTCCAGGCGTACAAGTCCGTCCCCACTCGCGTTCATCGCCGCAATGAGCAATTCCACGTAGCCGCCTGGCACCTGGAAGTCCATGTTGCCGACCCCGCCCGGAAGCGTCACCACAATGGACTCCTCGAGCACCACCACGCGCGGAGGAGGCGTGGGCTCGGAGGCGCCGTCGCCGGGTTCGCCATGGCCACCGCGGTGTTCAGGACCGTCCCCCACGTGCTCCGCCACCAGCCACGTAGGGTAGGCAATCGCCAACATACCAACCAGTACGACGGCTGCGGCCAGCAATGCAAGGCGCACAAAGGTGGCGACCACACACCGCCAGAAAAGCCCGGCGCGGCTGCGACCAAGCCACCCATCGCCGCCGCCGGCTGTCGGTTGCCTTCAAAAACCACCCCCGACTCGCCGCAACCCACCCCGGGCCCATGGGGTAGTTTGGT
>JBFJXU010000222.1:0-3090 GCA_041622975.1 Thermoplasmatota archaeon | reverse complement strand
CCGGCCCATGCGCTGGTTTTCCATGGTTTGTGTGTTGGTCTTGGCTGGTTGTCTCTCGGAGGCGCCGGTCGATCAAGGTGGTCCTCCGGTGCTGCCTGACGACGCCCCAGATGCGGTCAGGTTCCTGGCCATTGGCGATCAAGGAACCGGCGGGGCGGACCAATTCAGGGTCGCTGAGGCCATGGCTTCAATCTGCAACGAACTCGGCTGCGATTTCGTCATCACGCAAGGTGACAACATCTACGAAACCGGAGTCGCCAGCCATTATGATGTTCAATTCATGACCAAGTTCGAGGAACCCTACGCGGCCTTCGAAATTCCGTTCTACATGACGTTGGGTAACCATGACTACGGTAATGCGAACATCGGCGAAGTTGCGGATTTCCAGGTCATGTACACGCACCGAGATGACCGGGTCAGTGACAAGTGGACCCTACCTGATCGTTACTTCATCCATGACCACGGGGATGCGCGCTTCTTTGCACTTGACACGAACATCAATACGCGTAACGTAGGTCGTGACCCCGGCGGAGTGGAGCAGCGAACTTGGTTCCACGCTGGCCTGGAGGATGCCCCGCGCTGGCGCATTGCCCACGGGCATCATCCCCTCTTCAGCAATGGCCAGCACGGCGACGCCGTCGTTGAATCTGAGGCTCGGGATGCGTTCCTGCGCGATACCGTATGCGGCAACGTGGATGTGTTCATTGGAGGTCATGACCATGATCTGCAGTGGCTGGGGACACACGCCGACTGTGGGGACACGGTCTTCCTCGTCAGTGGTGCGGCGGGCAAGTCCCGGGCTCTCGAGGAGGGCCCGCATGACGCACCATTTGCCAGGGGCGACATCTTTGGCTTCCTTTGGGTCGAGATTGTTGGCGATACCTTCACTGGCAAGTTCTACGATGACGCCGGGGGCCTACTCTACGAGGACGTCGTCGTCAGGTAGGGCCGCGAGGCAGGCGTTGCACCAATCAATTGCGGCACGGGTAGATGTGATGCCCCGCTCTAATGTCATGCGTGCTGTGAGCGTTTTGAGGTCGCCATTGGCTTGCGTGAGGGTCGGCAATTGGATGCTTTCGTAGGCGGCTAGGCGTTTCTCCTGCCGGGTGCGGTGGTCTTCCAGCAAGCGCCGCAGCGTGGCGGGGCCAAGGTTGTGGGCATGGAAGATGCGGACAAGAAACGGGTCTCGCACCGGCGGCAGCGGTTCATCCTTGGTGAGCCATGCGTCAAGTTGCGCTCGCCCCACAGGCGTGGTCTGGTACGAGCGCTTGTTTGGGCGATCCGCTTGGATTTCAAGCCGACCTGACAGGAGTCCTTGTGCTGCCATTTGGTCCAAGGTGCGGTAGATCTGTGCTTGGTCTGCCCGCCAGAAGTGGCCGATGGATTGGTCGAACCAGTCGTGTTTCAGTTCGTAGCCGGTGAGGCGCCGGTCGCGTAACAGTCCCAGGATGGCGTGGGCTAAGCTCACAAAGGCCCTGAACCCCACTCCATATTAGATATATCACATATGGGACAAGTCTGATATGAGTGGGGGGCCTCCGACGCTCGTGCCCCTTTGTTCCGCAACTCGAATCCAGGCCACGAACTCGTGGACGGCACTCCACACATTGCGCACCAGCATCTCCCTCGCGCGTCAGGCAAAGGGTTGCGATGGCTTCCTCGGCGGTGCCCTCCTATGGGACAAACAACGCGTCTTCTGGACGGTAACCAACTGGCGCGACGAGGCCGCCATGATCGCGTACCGCGACCAAGGCCTACACCGACGTCTGATGCCCAAGGCCCGGCAATGGTTCAATGACTTCGCAACGGCCCGATGGGAACAGGAGGACCACGGCGTGGCTACGTGGGTGGAGGTGCATCAACGCATCCAAGAGGAGCAAGCCGACAGGTCATATGCAGCGCCGGCAAGCCGCAGGGTCATCGCCGTGACACCCACAAACACCTAAGCCACGACCGCAGGTCGACGGCCGTGCGGCGCCTGGCCATTGCAAGCCTCCTCCTCCCCATCGTGACAATACCAGCCGCAATGCCAAGCCTTGGAATCCCCGCCTGGCATCACGTCGCATCGCTGGTGGCAACCCTGGGGCTCGTCGCCTTCGCGCTGTGGCGCGATTCCGACCGCCGCCGCCATGCGGCCAACGGCACCGCGCTCTGGACTACCCTGGCCCTCGTGACAGGCTTCCTGATTCTCTACCTCAAGCCGGAACTCAAGGCGACCGGTTACAAGGACTGGGCCAAGTGGTGGCATGTCACCTGGAGTTGGCTCGCCCTCTGGTATACAGGTGCCCACACGTGGGTGAATCGACATGGCCTGTTGCGAGCTTGGCGCAACCTACGGCGGGGGGCCCGGCGGTTCGCCTACGACGGCCTTCTTGTGGTCATCATTGTACTCATTCCAATCACATGGAGCGCCTGGGGTGCAGCAACGATTCGGGATGGTAACTACATTCCCTTGACTCTGTGGACTTGGCTTGCGTTCCTGGTTCCTGCCTATGCAGCCTGGATCTACATTCGTGCCCGCCGGCCAGAATGGGGGCGACGAGGCCCCACCCAATACTTCGTCGATGCCTGGCTCATTCCTGCGACCCTACTTGCCAACCTATCGGGGATTCCCATCTTGTTCTTTGGTACTAAGGATACTAGTCTCAAGTACGTCGCCAAGTATTGGCATACGGCGCCAAGCATTGCCATGGCAATTCTCGTATTTGCTCACACTGTCCAGTTCTGGCCAGGTGTCATACGTCACTATCGAACGGCGAAGTAGGGGGGTGCCGTGTCCACGAGGTGGCGCACATGCAAGACGGCGGCTGCGCGGACGAGGAACAGTGCAACAGCACCCACGACCGCTGTGACTGGGCTACGTACGACCAGGCCCGTGGCAATGGTGACAACCGTTGCCAGGTTTGCCAAGTGGAAGAAGATGAACCAGCCAATGCGCTCCATGTAGAGTTGCCCGGCGCCGAAGAAGAACGCCGATAGCACCAGTGCTAGGCCGCGGTCTTTGGCGATGTGGCGCATGCCGGGCGCTGGCCGCACTCCCTTGCTGCGCCGCTCGGGTCGCGTGGGCCCAAGTGGGGGCGCGCGGACGGG
>JBFJXU010000221.1:0-3091 GCA_041622975.1 Thermoplasmatota archaeon | reverse complement strand
GCGACAACGACCGCTTGGCCGTAATGACCGCAGCGAAACTCGATGCAGATTTGCTCATCATTCTAAGTGATGTGGACGGATTATGGAGCCGACCACCAGGCCACCCTGACGCCAAGCGAGTGTACCATGTGACCGCCATAACGGAGGAAATCCGGCAAATGGCCGGGGTGAAAGCCGGCGCCGGGGCCCGTGGCGGCATGGCGAGCAAACTCGATGCCATCGATCTCGCAACAAGGCTCGGCGTCCCGGTCCACTTGGCCGGCGGGCACGAAGCGGGCATCGTGGCAGCCATCCTAGAAGGACAAGAGGTTGGGACGCGGTTCGATGCTGTCGGCGCCCAGCGAAGTCACGCGCGCTGGCTCCACATGGCCAAGCCAGAAGGAAGCATCGCCGTGGACGCCGGCGCTGCTACCGCTATCAGGGACGGGAACCACTTGCTACCAGCGGGCATTCTTGGCGTGGCTGGTTCCTTCGACGTTGAAGCCGTGGTTGATATCACGCACGACGGTGTTCCCATCGCCCGCGCCGTCAGCAGCCTGAGCAGTCACGACCTCGCCCTGTGCAAGGGCATGAAGAGCCACGAAGCGGCCAAGGCGCTCGGCATCGCAGGCAACAACGTCAACGTGACTCGCAAGGGCCGCCTCATCGCCCTGTAACGCATTCCACGTGCCGCATGGCCATGGTGAGTGCTTCGAGGGCAGGCAAGTGACGTAGGGCCTTGAACACGGACCCGGTCAAGTGCAACTTGCCGGTCAAAATCGCCCGCCGCTCGGACAAGTCGCCATCCTGGCACGCCGCAAATACATCGTACTCCCCGCTGACTGTGAAGTCCGGCTTGGGCAGACCTTTGGTGACTTCCTCATAGTTGGCGCCGACTCTGTAGGCCACCAATTCACCCTCCTGGACGTCCGCGTAAATGAACTGGAACGTCTCAGGAGGCCCATTGACGATAATGGTCAACAGGCGAATACTGACCCCGCGCATGGCGTTGCGAACGGTTTCGTCGTTCTCGAGAATCTCGAGGGCCTGCTCCCCCCATTCGGGGGACAAGTAGCGTACTGCCAACAAGCATCCATGAGTGGTCCTACCTTTCACCGTTTACGGACGGTTCCGCACCCTTTGCTTGAAGTAGGGGACCTGGCTGGCCACCGCCATGGCCGTGAAGGATCTCTCTGACAACGACTTCGGCGACTTCACCAAACAAGCCGGCGTGACGCTAGTGGACTTCTGGGCTCCCTGGTGTGGACCCTGCAAGCGCATTGGCCCCGTGGTCGATGAGTTGTCCGAGGAAATGCCGGACGTGCACTTTGGTAAACTCAACACGGACGAGAACCAAGCCACAGCGGCGGCTCAAGGCGTCATGAGCATTCCCACCCTGTTTGTTTACAAGGACGGGGAGAAGGTGGACCAAGTGGTCGGGGCGGTCCCCAAGGAAAGCCTCGCTGACACCCTCAAAAAGCACCTTTAGGCCCTCCTACTGGCCAGAGCATTGAAGCGAGGCCTTTGGCTCGCGGCGGCGTGCGCACGCCACTCTACGACGTCCACGCCAGCGCCGGGGCGACTTTCACGGAGTTTGCCGGCTACGAAATGCCGGTGCATTACGGGTCCATCAAGCAGGAACACCACCAGGTTCGCAACTCAGTGGGCCTGTTTGATGTGAGCCACATGAGCAACCTGACATTGGCACTCAGCGACGCCGATGCGTTGAGTTGCATCTGCCCCTTCGATGCCGCCGGCCTGGAAGTAGGGCGAGGAAAATACACGGTGGTTCTCCGCGAGGACGGCACCATCCTCGATGACTGCTTCGTCTTCCGGTTGGAGGACCACTTCCACGTTATTCCCAACGCTGGCCAGAACCACGCCGTCGCATCCAGCCTGAAGGCCGCGGGGGCCGTCAAGGTGTCCGACGAGACGGCGCAATGGGCGATTCTGGCGCTCCAGGGCCCTGACGCACGTACAGTCCTCGCCGAGGTATCAAGGGACCAGGCACCCGGATTCCACCGGATTAACGCCATGGACATTGCGGGCACCTCGTGCTTGGTGAGTGGCACCGGGTACACAGGCGAGAAGGGCGTGGAAGTCTACTGCCCATCAAGCAACGCGCCCGCCGTCTGGGAGGCCCTCATGCGCGAACCAGTGCAGCCGATTGGTCTGGGCGCCAGGGATACCCTGCGCTTGGAGAAGGGATACTGCCTGGCGGGCAACGAGTTTGCCGGGGGACGTACGCCCCTGGAGGCGGGCCTTGGCTGGCTCATCAATTGGGACGTGGATTTCCAAGCCAAGGAGGCGCTGCTGGCGCAGAAGGAGGCAGGACATGACCGCCTTTTGGGCCTCACCCAGGAGAAGGGGGTACCCCGACAGGGCCATGTGGTCCAAGTGGACGATGAGGAGGCGGGTATTGTCACGAGTGGCACCATGAGCCCAAGCCTCGGGCGTGGCATTGCACTGGCCTACGTATCGAGGGGGGAACCAGGCGACGCCGTTGAGGTGGTGGCACGGGGGCGAACCCAGGAGGCGACGCTTACGAAGCCGCCATTCGTCGTCTAAGGAAGCAACAGGGGGCGACCAGGGCCTCCACCGCTCAACCCCACCGAACCGATTAAAAGACGCGCCAAGCAAGGAGGCGCCCCATGTATGTCGTCGTCGGCGGCGCCGGAGAAGTGGGATTCCACGTTGCGCGCGCCCTCAGGGAAGAAGGGCACGACGTCGCCGTCATCGAGGAACAAGCCGACCGCGTGGAGCGAGTTGGCGACCTCGACGTGCTGGCCATTACAGGCAACGCGGCGAGCCGGCAAAGGCTACTCGAAGCCAATATTGAGGACGCCGAACTGTTCATCGCCTGCACCGGCGACGATGAAGTGAACATGGTTGGCGCTGCATTGGCCAAAACGTACGGAGCCCGGACGTTGGCACGCATCAACAACACCGCCTACCTGCAGGAACCATACAGTGACCAATACCGTGCCATGGGCATTGACGTGGCCGTGTGCCCTGAATTGGTAGCAGCGATTCGGATTGGCCGGTTGCTCGCCCAGCCCAACCTCATCAGCGCGGATGTCTTTGCAGGCGGCCGACTCGTGGTGGCCGAAGG
>JBFJXU010000220.1:0-3130 GCA_041622975.1 Thermoplasmatota archaeon | reverse complement strand
CCATTGTTCCGTTGATCATGGGGGTGGGCATCGACTATGCCATCCATATGATCAACGAGTTCCTCGAGCACAAGGCGCACGGCCGCTCAGATGCCGACGCCTTTGCCGAGGCGGGTGGCCGCGCAGGTCTTGCCATGTTTATTGCCACCTTGACTACCGTGCTCGGCCTCATCGTCATGATGGTGAGCCCAAGTCTCCTTATGGCACAACTCGGCTTCCTGTCGGCCGTTGCCATTACGGCGATCTACATCCTGACACTTACGTTCATCCCGGCGGCGCTTACATTGGTTGGCGGCACGGAAGGCATGGGGCAATCCTTCACGCCAAGTTCTTCCATGCCTGCCATGGCACGCGGGGTCAGCCGCACTCGCTTCGCAGTCATCGCCATCGTTGGTCTACTCACCGTGGGCGCCTACATTTCGAGCCTGGGCCTGGAAGAGGAAGCCTTCGGCGACCCAGGCAAGAACTTCCCTGCGGATGACCCGATTCGCCAGGAGCATGAGCAGGGCCTGAAGTTCTTCTACGAAATGGATGAACCTGACGTCAAAGCCAACATCCTCACCTTCGAAGGCCCCGGCATCTTGGAGCCGGAATCCATTGAGTACATGCGGGCCATTGAGCGCAACCTCATGACCAAGGACCGCGTCATCAGTGACACGCTGCGCACGCTGCCTTGGTTCGTTGAAACATGGCTCACGGTGAAGGGCGGTGCTGGCTGTGCCGGCCTCAACCTTGGTGCTGGTCGCGCACCTGGTGCCCTTGAGGATTTGTTCAGGGAGTACGCCGAGACTCCCGGCCCCTGCAGTGAGCAGACCGCGTTCCCGACGACAAAGGAGGCCTTGGAACGAGAAATCAACCTCATCTTCGACAGCCCGATGGCAGAACTTGGTGCAATCGCCATCAACTACCCTGCCCTGGACATGGCTGCCATGACGTTCAGTGTCCGTGCCGGTACCTTTGACGAGGCCGCTGAGGTATGGGACCAAGTCTGGGCCGCCATCGCGGAGGCCAACGATCAATTCGGCGGCGGCCCCCCTGATGGAGTCTATGTTTCCTTCGTAGGCAACACCGCAACCAACTACCTGTTCGTGGAGGAACAACTGCCCTGGCTCACGTACATGAGCGTGGCCGCCACGATTATTCTCGCCATCCTCGTGATGGCATTCACTCGTGACATCAAGGCGACATTCGTGGCAACTGGCTTGGCCGCAATCACCAGCATCTGGTGGCTTGGCATGCTACCCTACATGGGTATTGGCCTGGCCATTACGTTGATGCTCCCCATTGTGTTCATCTTCAACATCGGGACGGACTATGCCGTGCACATCATCTGGAATCTCAAGAAGGTGGGCAATGCGAGAGAGGTCTTCGAGACCACTGGTAAAGCCATCCTGTTCAGTGCCATCACCACCGCTGGTGCATTCGCCATCTTCACGCTCATTCAGAACGTGGCGGTCAGTCGCACCATGATGGCAACCACGGTCAGCATCGGTGTCATCTTCGCGGCGACCATGCTGGTCATCCCGTCCTTCTACAAGGTGCTCGGCAAGGGCGAACAACCCGTCCCTGCCCACCAGGACGATGACCCCCGTGCAGTGCAGGCGGTCGTGCGCGCCAAGCGAGCGTAACCCGCCATGATACGCCTTGGACGCGGCGCCGTCGCACTTCCGGTGCTTCACCAAGGTGAACAAGCCACTGACGCGCCAATCACCCGGCATGGCCCTTGCAAGCCCCTTCCTGCCCGGCCCTGCCAACCCTGAACTTGACGCCGACACCCTACGTGGCTTGGCCGAAGCGGTCCGGTTAGCCGCCATCCCTGTGGAACAAGGCGAACTGCTCTCTCAGGACTCTGACGTCGCCCGCGCATTCGTCGACGCCGTATCCGGTGGCCGCCATGCGGCGTACCTAGGCCAAGTGGATTGGTGTACCTTACTCGAAACCTACCTGGAGCGCCAAGAGGAACGGGTCTTGTGTAGCGTACCGGATATGACGCAACGGATTACGGATGATGCACCCTGGGCCTCGGCAACCGTTCCGCCTCTTCGCCAATCCCCCTAACCCCCCTGACGCGCCATGCAGATGTATGCCCCCCCGCGTCGTCACAGAACGACCCGTCTTACCGCTTGACTACGACCCTGCCATCGATGGCAACGTCTTGCGACTGATTGAGACCACTGCCCGCCACATGGGCGTCCCCCTGGACCAATTGGAGATGCTCGGCCAGGATGCAGACACGGGGCTCGCCTTCGTGGCCGCCGCTGACAACGACCTGGCGTGGGACTTCCTCGAGTCCGTGGACTGGGATTGCCTCTGGCAAAAGTACTGCGCTAGGCGCGACGCATCCAAGGCACACGCTCCATAACACACAAGAACAACTTCCGGCATGGAAACGGCACCGCCCTTGTGGGTGGTGGTAGGTCCCATGTCTCAACTCCTCAAGTGGTTGGCGTGCCTCGCGGTCGCCGCAGCATTCGTTCTCCCCGATGCAGGAGCCGACTTCCAGGAGTACGAAGGTGTCGGTCGTTTCACGGCGGACCCTGGGAACCACAACGACCGCTACGGGTCTGACGTAGCCGTCCACGGAAACCGACTCCTCGTTGGTGCTGACGGCGTCCTATCTAGCACCGGCGCGGTCTATGTGTACGAGAGAGCAGAGGACCGCTCTTGGAGTGGAGGCCTGACGTTCCAGGCGTCTGATGGGTCAACGGGCGACCGCTTCGGTTTCGCCGTGGATGTACACAGCGATGCTTTCGTCGTCGGTGCGCCCTATGACGATGACGCCGGCGATGCGTCGGGCAGTGCCTACATTTATTGGCTCAATGAGACCGGCATTTGGAACGAGACCAAGATTACGCCGCCTGACGCCGAGGCTGGGGACCGATTCGGTGCCAGCGTCGCCATGGATGGAGATACCGTCATCATCGGTTCCCCCGGTGCTGATGTGACCCACGAGGGCGCCCTGCTACCCGACGCCGGCAAGGCATACACGTTTGCATGGAACGGCGCCGAGTGGACCTACACTAGCACCTTTACCCAGCCCACGCCCGGCGACCACCACGCCTTCGGCGGCGCCGTGGCTACGCATGTTGGGGCATTCCTCATTGGTGCAAGTGGCGACGACCACTCGGGT
>JBFJXU010000219.1:0-3197 GCA_041622975.1 Thermoplasmatota archaeon | reverse complement strand
CCTCGACGAAACCTGGAATGTCGCTGCCAGCATCGTACACGTGGCGATTGGTTCGTGCCGTGACGTCAATGGGCACATGGGCAGTCCATCCAACGTGGCCAATGGTGCCATTGACGCTCTCTGCACGCAGCGCGACCGAGACGGCCTTGACAGTCGTTGGCACCGTGCCAGTCGTCGTAACGGTCGCGGACTCCCCGGGAGCCAGTTTTACTGCAGCGGGCGTACTCCATCCGCCAAAGGCTGGGTACGTGGTTTGACCGACAATCTGGAATGTGTAGTCATCCCATTGGGCACCCGTGTTCGTGATGGTGGCACGCAGCGTCAATGTTCCAGGAGCCGTCACTACCGAGCGCCCGTCCGTCGCTTTGACAGTGGCTGCGAAGTCGGCCGGTGCGACGAGGACCGTGTCGGTGGCCGTGAAGTGCAAGCCGTGGAGTTCCTGAATCTTTAAGGTGACCGTGTGGACGCCTGCCGGGAGGCTGGCTAGTTGCACGGGGTCGCCGCCAGCCGCCCCTCCATTGATGAACCACTGGCGGCTCGTGAATTGGGCTGTGCCGGCTTGGCTGATATCTTCAAACCGGAAGTCCTGCGGGACGAAACCGGAGTTGAGCGCCGTCGTGGTGAATGCAACGGCACCGGGACAGGCAAGGTAACCGCCGGTGCCGTCGTGGAAGCAAGAGTAGTCAACGTAGTTGCCGCGGCTGTTGTCCATCCGAGGTTGGATCAAGGAGCCTTGGTAAACGCCCCAATCATTGTACCGGGCATCGAGGGTAAAGCCCGACATGCTGGGTTGGAATGCAACGAGTTCCACGTTGTTGGTGAACGTGTTGTCGTTCACGGAAACACCGTCGTTGAAGGAACGGCAGCGCGTCATCCGCAAAGCCACTTGGTTAGTGTCGAACGTGTTTCCACTTGCTAGTTGGTCGAGGTCGTTGCAAATCATCATCCCAGCAACGTTCTGGGTGAAAGTGTTGTCCAAGACCCGGGCATTTTGGCCAATGACCACGGCGCCCAGGTTGCCCCAGCCGCTGAACGTGTTGTTGTGCAGAATACCTGCCGACAATTCTCCGTGGAATCCTTCGTAGCCACCGACAACCGCGTCGTTGAGGCTGACCAAGTATGCTTGAATCGTGTTGTGGCCGACTTCGGCGCCCGTGGCGCCCAGCATGTAGATGCCATGGGTGCGCGCAGGTTCGTAGCACGTGAAGCGACCGTCATAGATGCCGCAGCCGCCTCCTTCCACTTGCAGAACGTTTCCAGTGATCGTAGTTCCATCCGTGCCTGTGGCCACAATCGCGGCGAAGCGGCCGGTTTCGTCACTCACCGTGTGTTCAATGGTGAGGCCGTGCACCTTGGCGCCGTCGCCGGTCAGGGTCAGCGTGTCGACACCACTTGTGAGGGTCGCGGCTTCACTTCCACATTGCCCTAGGGTAGCATCAGTGGGACAGACTGTGATGTCGTCGAGGCCAAGGGAACTGGGGCCGCGGTGGGTGCCTTCGGTTAGGAGGAACACGGCGCCGTCCGTGGCGCAGGATTCGGCGTGTTCGAGGTCGGCGAACACAGTGCGAGCGCACGCGTTGTGACCTGCGTCCAAGTGTACTACGGGGGCGGCAATGTCGGCCTCGTAGAGGATGCTGATGTCATCCACGTAGAGGGGGAAGCCGGAGGGCCATACGGGCGTGGACGTACTGGTTTGCAGCGACAGCGAGAGGACTTCCGCGCTGGCGATGCGAGGATCTGCCTGAGCCGCAGATAGGGGAACCAAGTCGCTGCCACCGCTGCAATTGGCGTCGGATGAGACCACGGGGGTTTCACCGTCGAAGGAGTGCTGTTCCCAGCCGAGGGTTGCCTGTTGCGTGCCGACGGTGTGAATGATGCAGGCGTCGCGGTCGCCATCGTAATCAGTGTCGAGACTCATGTACCACTGGAGTTGCACGTTGGCTCCCCAGGTGGGCATGTTGACGAAGTACTGGACGTCCGTGATGTCGGCGAAATTGATGTCGAAGGGCGTGACCCGGACTTGGCCCAACGCGTTCCATGGCGTCGTGCCGGCGCCACCCACGGCCAGGTCAACACCTTGGGCCCCTGAGTGAGCCACGTTCGTGATTGCAGCACCTTGGTATGCCAAGGCAAAGGCTGCCTGGGCACCAGGAGCGCCCTCGAGGCTGGGATTGACCACGGCTTCAAGGCCCGAGAGGGCATCAGCGTCATGGTCATTGACTAGCGTGAATACGAGGCCGGCGGCCACGACGAAGGTTAGTAGGGGAATCTTACGCACAACACCACACCCTGGGTAGCAGCTTACTCTGGCCACCATTATTTATGTCTTGCAGAGCGAATCTGCCGCTTCGCTAGGCAACCAGGGGGGTTGACATTGCCATGCCGCCTAGAACTTCCAGAGGAGCGTCATGAGAATGACGCCCACTGCCGTTACGACCGTGAGACCGATGACGAACATCGGGGGGATCTTGATGTTCGTGGTCTCTTCCGCGTCAAAGTAGCGGATGAGGCCGGCCGCGGACTGGATGCCTGGGCCTTGGTCCTTCTTCGCCATGGAGCCGCCCACTTGGGTCCCCTTCTTGACCGTTTGCGTCGATGCGCGGCCGACGGAATAATCGACGTGCGCCGAGGACATCGCCGCCTGATTCAAGAATCGAGCCGACCTTGGTACCGCATGGACGTTGCATCACTTGTTGCTCCGGCGTGGCCCGGGACATCGCACATCCAGGCCGGGTGGGACGCGCTTGATGAGGCCGGACGCGCCCGCGTCAAAGCCCGGCTTCAGGCGACGATGGCACGCCATGAGTGGGGCGGACACGACCCGGACGCATTGGCGCGCTTCTTTGCATTCCTGGCCCAAGTGGAGACGATTGCCATTGAGATTCCTCTTCGCTTCAAGGACCACGTGGACGAACGCCGAGCCACACTCCTGGATGCTCAACTGGAAGACGAAGTGTTCCATTCCCTTTTGTTTGCTCGGCTGGCCCACGACCTAGACTCACGACCCAAGATGGTGGAGGCTGCCGAAGCGTTGCTAGAAGAAATTCGAGGTCAACAGGATGCGGCCACAGCCGCGGCTATGCTCAACCTCGTGGCTGAGGGGTGGATTGAGACCCTGTTTGCGCACGCCGCCAAATGGGGCGTTGCAGACCATGTGTTTGCGACCGTGCTGGCTGGCGAGGCGCGCCACGTGGAGG
>JBFJXU010000218.1:0-3234 GCA_041622975.1 Thermoplasmatota archaeon | reverse complement strand
TGTTCGGGTACCAGTACCTCTTGCTGGAAGCCTTCGCGGACTTCTTCGGGGTGCTCTTCGTCGTGGGGTTGGCGTACGCCATGTGGCGCCGGTACGTACAGAATCCCAAGCACCTGCCCAACCGGCCAGGTGATCTGGCGGCCTTGCTCTTCCTGCTGGGAATCGGCATCACGGGATTCATTCTGGAAGGCCTGCGTCTGCGCCACCAAATGGATGCGGACGGCATCAATTACGCGGGCTGGTCCTTCGTTGGCAATAGCCTCGCCGTGACGTTGTTCAAGGGCATGAACGAGGCCACGATCATGGCAGTGTACCAGCCGCTATGGTGGGTCCATTTCGCCTTGTGGACCAGCACCTTCGCCATCCTACCCTGGACGAAGATGCGCCACATCGTGACGAGCAGCCTCAATGTGTTCTTCTTCGACCCCGAGCGCCAAGCCCGGGGCGACCTCTCCAAGCCATTCGACTTGCAGCAGATGATGGAGGAAGGCAGCATGGACATGCCCGATGTGGGCCTCTCCACGATTAGGGACTTCACCTGGAAGGACCGCCTTTCCCTCGACGCCTGCACCAACTGTGGCCGTTGCGAATCCATGTGCCCGGCGGACAAGGCTGGCCGCCCCTTGAGCCCCCGCCAACTCATCCAGGACCTCAAGGACGAGATGTGGCGCGACTACCGGGAAGGTAAAGGGAAGGCAGACCACTCGCCCCGAAAACTCACGGAGGCCAACGGTATTGGCCAAGCCATCCAGGAGTCCACGCTGTGGTCATGCACCACGTGCCGTGCATGCATGACGGAATGCCCCGTTGACATCAACCACGTTGACCTCATCGTGGACATGCGCCGCAGCCTCGTAATGGAATCCAAGTTGGACGAACACCAATCCAAGTTGCTGGTGAATCTCACGAACGCCGGCAACCCGTACGGGTTTGCCGCCAGCGACCGCGCCAACTGGAAGGACAGTCTGCCACCCGCCATCCAGGTTCCCACGACCGCCGAGAAGGGCGCGGGCAACTTCGAGTACCTATGGTGGGTCGGTTGCAGTGGCTCCTATGACCCCCGCAACAACGAGGTCACCAAAGCAATCGCCACCATCCTCAATGTGGCTGAAGTGGATTTCGCCATCTTGGGTACGGAGGAACGGTGCAACGGCGACCCTGCCCGGCGCCTGGGCGAGGAAGGCCGCTTCCAGCAATCCGTCATGGAGAACCTGATGGTCATGCAGCAATACGGGGTCAAGAAGATCATCACCCAGTGCCCCCATTGCTTCAACACGTTCCTCAACGAGTACCCCGAATTCGGCGCCGAATTCGAAGTAGTCCACCACACCACGTTCATCGAGCAACTCATCGACGAGGGCCGCCTGCCCGTCAAGGGCGGTAGTGAGATGAAAGTCACCTACCACGACTCCTGTTACTTGGGTCGCCACAACGGCATCTTCGACGCCCCCCGCCGCGTCCTTGAGAAGACCAACAACGGCCTACCCACGCTGGAAATGGCCCAGAACCTCGAGCAAGGCCTGTGCTGTGGCGCCGGCGGAGCCAACATGTGGTACGAAATCAAGGACGAAAGCGAACGCATCAACGTCATCCGCGCCAAGCAAGCCGCCGAGACCGGCGCCGACACCGTCGTCTCGGCATGCCCGTTCTGCTTGACCATGGTCAAAGACGGCTTGAGCCTCACCGGCAACGACGAGGAAGGCGGCGGCAACATGGTCGCCCTCGACCTCGCCGAAGTGGTCGTGCGCAACCTGGAAGGCGTCGACGAACTCATGGTGACCCCAGAGCCTGACGAAGAGGAACAGAAAGTGGCTGAAACCAGCAACGCGAGCCTAGAGTGGGCTGGGTAAAGCCATCAGCCAATCTACGGTTTCACCAGTCGCCACTTATCACCTGGTGGCGTAATCGCCGCACATGGCCGACGTGGCCCAATGGGGCTTCGGCATTACCGCAGCGCTCGGAATCACTGCGGCAGCCATACTGGCTTGGTTCATCAGTTCCCGCGGGCACGATGCGCTGACGAAGCGCATCCAGCACAAGGAGTGGCGGCAGCGACCACCATTGCAGATTGGTAGCGTGCAGGTCCTTGGAGAGGGCTGGCTGCGGGCGCTCCTCAGCGGTATCAACGATTTTGCATGGAGCACGTGGCGCCTCATTCTGATGGCCGGGTGGGCTGTGCTCGTCATCTTGGTCTTGCCCATTGACGGGGCGGCCGCCGCCATGGCGACATTCACGCTCAACACGCTTGCCATCATGGGGCGGGCCTTCGTCGGTTACTTACCGAATTTGGGCCGCATCGTGCTCGTTGTGGCCGTGGTCAAGGTGGCCTTGTCGATGCTGCGCTTGGTGTTCGATGAAATCCGCAAGGGACGCATCAAGTTGCGGCGCTTTCATCGAAGTTGGGCGAGACAAACGTACAGTTTGGTCCGGTTCGGGGCAATTGTGCTAACGGTGATCATCATCTTCCCCTTACTTCCAGGGACCGGCACGGCTGGCTTCCAGGGCATTGCAATCTTCCTCGGCGCGCTCATCAGCATTGGAGCCAGTAGTGCCGTGGGCAACGCTGTGGCGGGAATCGTCATCACGTACACCAGGGCATTCGAGCGCGGCGACCGCGTACACATCGGCGACACGGTGGGGGAAGTCATTGAACGCTCCATGTTCGTGACGCGCGTCCAGACCATCCGCAACGAGGAGATTGCCATTCCCAACCAAGCAGTACT
Organism: Thermoplasmatota archaeon; assembly: GCA_041622975.1. Classification (GTDB taxonomy): domain Archaea; phylum Thermoplasmatota; class E2; order JACPAO01; family JAHFTW01; genus JBFJXH01. Next base: position 511 of record JBFJXU010000218.1, on the reverse strand, counting down.
TGCGGGTCGCATTGTCAACTTCAGCCGCGACGCCCGAGGCGACGGTGTTGCTATCGAGATTCGCGTCGGCCTCGGCTATGATGCCCCGTGGCGGCAGGTTCACGAACTACTGCTGGCGAGCACCCAGGTCGAGGGGATCCGTGACGAACCGGCGCCCCGGGTTTACCAGGAGGCGCTGGGCGAGTTTGCGGTGGTGTACACGGTGCACGCATTCACGGATTTCCCGGACAAGATGGTAGATCTTCGCTCCACCATCATTGGCCAGATTCAGGACCGCTTCCATGAGGCCGGCTTGGAGATTCTAAGCCCAGACCACGTTACGGTGCGGCCGGCGTCACTGGTGGCACCGAAGGAAGTAACGAACGACGCGCCAGCGCCGTAATGCTGCTCGGCGGGCGACCACGAGCAGGCGGCCTAGGCGGCGGCTGCGGCACCGCGCTGTCGCATCACTTCTTCTAGGTCAGGCAAGGCAAACCACCTCCTTGAGGAATTGGGGGACACTACGGGTTGG
>JBFJXU010000217.1:0-3294 GCA_041622975.1 Thermoplasmatota archaeon | reverse complement strand
GGGCCGGTACGCGGAAGTACTCGTGGACGACCTTGACGACCTAGAGGCCGGAGACGTTTGGCGAGGCATCCGAGTCAATGCAGATGTCCGCGGTATCCGAGTCCACGCCAAGGACGACTTGGCGGCCCATGCCAGCCACCTGGCACGGCACGACGTGGTCCACGTCATGGCCCCTCTATCCGGCTGGATTGACAGCGAGCGGCACATCAAGGACGTGATCTGGGACCTGCACCAGGCGCTCGTGGAGATCGGCCAACGCAACCGCATTACGCTCATCGTTTCGGGCGGCATTCACGGCGCCGAACACGTGCCAAAGGCCATCATTCGTGGCGCCGATGCCGTCGCCATCGACCTCGTGACGCTCGCCGCATTGGGTAGTCGGGTTGGCCCCGACGCCGTAACGGGTGTGGATCATGACCCGGATGGCTTGACGAACCTAGACACCGGATGGGGCATTCAACGACTCGTCAATCTGACCGTCGCCTGGCGTGACCAATTGCTGGAAGTGATGGGCGCTATGGGCATGAAGGATGTCCGTCGCCTGCGCGGTGAGGTAGGCCGCGCCATGGAAGCCGACGACATGATCGGCCTAGGCTTCAGTGGCATCGAAGGCGCGCCGAAGGCACCCCAAGGCGGGGGTGGCCACGGATGACCACGTGCATGGAAGTGACAGGCCAAGCCACGGGGGTTGGCCACCGTTACCGCAACCTGCCCGGCCAGGCACGCGTTGAGGTGACGCCAGATTGCATCAACTGCGGCTTATGCGCCGCGGCTTACCCCGAGATTTTCACCATGGTGCCCGGCGGTCGGGCTCCCCGCGTCACCAGCCAAGGATTTGATCCCGCGCGTCATGACGCCGCCACCATCCGCGCTGCGTGCCCGGTGGATGCAATCCAGGTGCGCCAAGCCCAGACATGGGAACGCTTCGGGGACAAGCGGTGGGCCAATTGGATGCTGCTCGAAACCTATCATGCCTCCATGACCGGCGAACCCTTGCGCCTGGATGCGCGTAAGGACGTGGGGCCGAGCGGCGGCGGCTTCGATCGGCTATCATGGAAGGACCCAAAGGCGCGCACCAAGAAAGTGGACCCTGAAAATGTCGGCCTGGGCATACCCCTAGATCGTCGGGGCAACGCCCAGGACCTTGCCATCGATTTGCCGTTTTACGGTGGCGGCATGAGTTACGGCAGCATCAGCCTCAACGTCATGCTGCAACGAGCCAAGGCCATGAAAGAAGTGGGCAGCCTCACCTGCACCGGCGAAGGCGGTTATCCCGAGGAATTGTTCGCGTACAAGGAACAAGTCATCACGCAAGTGGCCACGGGCCTCTTCGGCGTCAATGAACGCACCATCAAGGCAACACCCATGGTGGAATTCAAGTACGCTCAAGGTGCCAAGCCCGGCCTCGGCGGCCACCTCCTTGGCAACAAGAATACCAAGGTAGTCTCGGAGATTCGTGAAGCACCGCAAGGGGCCAGCCTGTTCAGCCCGTTCCCATTCCACTCCGTGTACTCTGTGGAGGACCACGCCAAGCACGTGGACTGGATGCGCGCCATTAATCCCAAGGCAGCCGTGTCCGTCAAAGTGAGCACGCCCGTTGACGTGGACATGGTGGCCATCGGCTCCTATTACGCCGGCGCCCACGTCATCCACCTCGATGGTTCGTACGGCGGCACAGGCGCGGCGCCCGACATCGCAAAGAAGAACATCGCTATGCCCGTAGAACTCGCAGTCCCGCGCGTCCACCGGTTCCTGGAAGCCGAAGGCGTCCGAGACGACGTGACACTCATCGCCTCGGGAGGGATTCGCACGGCCAACGACATCGTGAAAGCCATCGCCCTCGGAGCCGACGGCGTGGTGCTTGGCACTGCAGACCTCATCGCGATTGAATGTACGCGCTGCGGCCTCTGTGAATCGGGCCGTGGCTGCCCACGCGGCATTGCCACCACCGACCCAGGCCTCGCGCCACAGATTCCCATGGACATCGGATACGGCGCTACGCGCATTGCCAACGTCTACCGCGCGTTCGGCAAACAGGTCGCGTGGTTCCTGGGCGAGTACGGGTTCGAGGATGTGAGTGAATTACGCGGGCGCACCGACCTGTTGCGCTACTCCGGGGGTGCCCCTTGACGCTGCGCTACAAGTTCCAACCCCACGACCCGGACGCGGCCGAGGGGGGCTGCGGCGTGGTCGGATTCATCGCATCCAAGCCCGTCAAGGGAATCCACATCCGTCAACCGTGCGCCCAGATGCACAATCGAGGCAACGGCAAGGGCGGTGGCGTGGCAGCGGCTGGGCTCGTTGGCAAGGACCTGGGGATTCCCCAGAAACTTCTGGCCACGCACAACCTCGTGGCTGTGGCGTACCTTGACGACGCGGCACGACCCGAAGTGGAAGCCATCCTCAACGACGCTTACGAGGTCGCGCATCAAGTAGAACTCACGCCAGCGTGCACACCCGAAGAGGCAGGCCTCGAGGTCCGCCCCCCCGATGTTTGGATTTACATGGTGGAACCAAAGGCGACTGCCCTGCGACGCTTTGCCCGCGGCGAAACGGGCCAATCCCTGTCCGCCCAATCGCAGCGTGACCACCTCATCATGGCCACGTCTGACAAAATCAACGACAGATTCTACGCGTCCATGGGCGACAAGCGAGCATTCGTGTTGTGCCACGGGATGGACATCCTCATCGTCAAAGCCGTCGGCTACGCCGAACAGGCAGCCCAATACTATGGCCTAGACAACGTCCGAGCCAAAGCCTGGATTGGACACCAGCGTTACCCGACCAAGGGAATTGTCTGGCACCCCGGCGGCGCCCACCCCTTCACGGCCATGCACGAGGCACTGGTGCACAATGGTGACTTCGCCAACTACGCCGCCGTGGGAGCGTACCTGAAGGAATTCGGGATTCAACCACGATTCCTCACGGACACCGAAGTCGCCGTGCAGGCATTGGACCTGTACACCCGTCGCTTCGGCTACCCTCTCGAATGGGCCATCGAGGCCCTGGCCCCCACCACGGACCTCGACCTAGCCCGGCTCGCCAATGAGAAGCAGCGGCTCTATCGACGCATCCAACGGAGCCATATCCACGGCTCGCCGGACGGCCCCTGGTTCTTCATCATTCTACGAAACGCCCCCGGGGACGCCGAGACGGACCCGGATGCTGGCCTGCAATTGGTTGCCATTACGGACACCAGCATGCTGCGACCACAGGTGTTTGCGAAGATGGAAGCCGACGGCGTGGAAGTACTTCTCGTCGGATCGGAGAAGCAAGCAGTTGATGCTGCTCTTG
>JBFJXU010000216.1:0-3309 GCA_041622975.1 Thermoplasmatota archaeon | reverse complement strand
GCTCGGCCGCCGCCTGTGGAGGATTGTCCCATTCGTCAAACCATACAAGTGGCGAATCGCAGGGGGCATCCTCACCAACGGCGCGGCGCGAGCCTTCGATTTCCTGCCGCTCATCGTCATCGGAGCCGTCGTGGACGCCGTGGCGGCTGGCGCCGAGCCGCGTGTCTTCATGTGGTACGGGGTAGCCATCTTCGGCACCTTCGTCGGCCTGGCCACGTTCCAATCCATCAGTGACTACCTCTGGGACACGGTAGCGCAGAAATCGCGGCACGATATCCGTACGCGGCTCTATGACCACATCCAGACCCTCACCGTCGAAGACCTAGAGAAGCGCCACACGGGCGACCTCATGGCCGTCGTCGGCCAAGATGTAGACAACCTCGAGAACTTCATTGCCGACAGCACAACGAGTATCGTCCGACTCCTCGTCACTTTCCTGGGCACCTACGTCATCCTGCTCTTCATGGACTGGCGGCTCGCCTTGCTGCTCTTTGCCCCGCTACCATTTGCTGTGTTCGCCGTCCGGTTCTTCGCAACACGCGTCCAGCCCCGCTACCGGGAGACTCGCAAGGCGGTCGCCGGCATGAACAACATCCTCGCAGAGAACATCCAGGGCCTTCCGGTCATCCAAGCCTACACGGCGCGGGAGACGCAGGCAGAACGCATCAATCGGCAAAGCGCAGACTACCGCGACGCAGCCATTGGCGCCGCACAGGAACGGGCCCGCTTCGTGCCCATGCTCTACCTCCTCGCTGGCCTTGCCTTTGGTGGGGTCATCGGGTACGGTGGTTACCTCACTGTGACCGGGGCAGGCCCGACCATTGGCGAATACACCACATTCGTGCTGCTCGCCACTCGGCTCATCATGCCGTTGTTCATCCTCGGCATGCTGCTCAATCAGATTCAACGCAGTGAAGCCTCTGCGGAGCGCGTCATGGATGTGCTCGAGATGCAGCCCAGCATTGAAGATGCACCGGGCGCCCGCGACCTTCCCCGCGCACCCAGTAGCATTTCATTCGAGAACGTCACCTTCGCTTACGACGGCCGCATGCCCGTGCTCAATGGCGTGTCGTTCAAGGCCAAACGAGGCCAAGTCATCGGGGTCGTCGGCCACACGGGCGCCGGGAAATCCACCATCCTGAAACTGCTCCTGCGGTACTACAAGCCGCTGGGTGGACGCGTCAAAGTCAATGGACACGACCTAGCCGACCTGCGCCTCGACTCCGTCCGGCGCCACGTTGGTTACGTGAGCCAGGAAGCATTCCTGTTCACCGGCACCATTCGGGCCAACATCACCCTTGGGCGCCCTGAGGCCACCGACGAAGAGGTCCTGGAAGCCGCTCGCATTGCCGGGGCCACGGAGTTCATTGCTGACCTACCTGAAGGCCTCGACACCCTTGTGGGTGAACGCGGCCTCAAACTGTCCGGGGGACAGCGCCAACGCATCAGTCTCGCCAGGGCCATCCTGCGGGACCCCGCCATCCTCATCCTGGATGAAGCGACCAGTGCGGTGGACACGCGCACGGAACGGCTCATCCAAGAGAACCTGCACGACCGCCGCGAGGGTCGCATCACCATTGCCGTCGCCCACCGCCTGTCCACCATTCGGCAAGCGGACAACATCCTGGTGCTGGTGGATGGCTGCGTGGTCGAAGAAGGCAGCCACGATGCCCTCGTGTCTCGCGGCGGTGTGTACGCTGACTTGTGGAAGGTGCAATCCGGCTCCGGGGCTTCATATAGAGTGGCTGCGTCGGCGCCGCCGTGAGCGTCTCCGAGTGGAGTGACCGGCAGAAGTACGTCTTCAAGCGTACCATCGAAGAACTGGGTAGTGCCCGTGGCATGGGCACCGAGTTGGTGACGCTCTACATCCCGCCCACTCGCCAAATCAGTGACGCAGCTGCCATGCTCCGTGACGAAATCGGGCAGGCATCCAACATCAAGAGTAAGCAGACCCGCGACGCGGTTGGTGCAGCACTTACCAGCATGGCGGCTCGGCTCAAGAACTACAAGCAGACGCCAGAGAACGGCCTCGCCCTCTTCGTTGGTAATGTCAGCATGGGTGCCAACAAGACGAAGCAAGTGGCACACGTCATTGAACCGCCGCTACCCGTGGAGACCTACCAGTACCGGTGCGACTCCAGTTTCAATATCCAGCCGCTCGAAGGCATGCTGGACACGGACGATATCTTCGGCTTGATGCTCATCGACCGCAAGGAGTGCAGCATCGGCTTGCTCAAGGGCAAGACCATTGTGCCGGTGCACAACAAGCAATCCCAGGTTCCCAGCAAGCACGGTCGTGGTGGACAATCACAGCGGCGTTTCGAACGCCTCACTGAGGAGGCTGCCGATGCTTGGTTCAAACACGAAGGAGAGAAGGCGAGTGAGATCTTCATGAACGAGCCCAAACTCAAGGCCGTCATCCTTGGCGGCCCCGGGCCCACGAAGAATTACTTCGCTGAACAGGGATACCTTCATCACGAATTGATGAAGAAACTTCACAAGACCTACTTCGACACCGGCTACACCGACGACGATCAAGGCCTCAAGGAATTGGTCGAAGCCGCGGGTGAAGCGATTCTTGGCTTCGGTGTTTTGGAGGACAAGCACCTCATGCAGCGTTTCCTCAGGGAGACCGCGAAGCCTGATGGTGGATTGGCCACGTATGGGGAAATCGAGGTGCGCGAAGCATTGGAAATGGGTGCCGTTGACACCTTGATGCTCCACGAAGACCTCAAGCGGATGCGGCTCAAGTTCACCCACTCCAAGGACGGTACCGTGGTCCACAAGACCGTGCCTTGGCACAAGGTGGACGACGCCGTCGATGCCATGGCCAAGGAGTGGGGTGGCGGCAACTTCGTCGACATGGAAGAGAAGGACTTGGTCGAAGAACTCTCTGAGATGGCTGAGTCCAATGGTTCCAAGGTGCGCATCGTGAGTAGTGCCAGCGAGGAAGGCGGCATCCTGATGAACGCCTTTGGTGGCATCGTGGCTGTGCTGCGCTACCGCTACAAGTAGGGCGAATGCCCACCCATCACGCTACTGGGCCAACCGGTATACCGTGACGCGTCCGTGGTCGTGGAAAACTTGGTAGCCTGCCGGCACGCCATCTTGAGCGCCGCCGAGGACGAGCCACGTTGTCGACACATTGCCTAGGTGGGCGCGATCGACGACCACGCCAGAAACTTGTTTGGCGCCATTGTCTGTAACCGCCGGCCAATACGCGTACACAGGTTGTGCCTGCACGAATGAGATGACATCGCCATCCTGCACGAACTGGGCCATTGCTTCGGCTGGGGCCGCGTGGTCGGG
>JBFJXU010000215.1:0-3310 GCA_041622975.1 Thermoplasmatota archaeon | reverse complement strand
GCTCACGTAAATGCCTGGCTCACCGGGGTCTGGCACAGGGTCGCCACCATACACTTTGGCACCGTCCCATGCCGCCTTGCCACTGCGTGGTTCGCGTTGACCGTGCAGGGCTGCTTCATCTTGGCAGTCGAACGGTGCGACCGTGGCCTTGAACAGACTACATTGAGCATCCAGAGCCACGAAGGCCGGCACCCGGAATTGGTACGCTAGCCGGAACGCTTCGCTGGTTGTTGCAAATGCATCCTCGACGCTCCTGGGGGCCAGGACGAGGCGCGGGAATTCGCCGTGGCCGCCGTGCACCATGTGCCAAAGGTCCTCTTGGCCGTGCTTGGTGGGCATCCCCGTACTTGGCCCGGGTCGTTGACAGTCGATGATGACTGCTGGGACCTCGTTACTGCCCGCCAAGCCAATGGTTTCCGTCATCAAGGACAAGCCTGGGCCACTCGTGGCTGTAAGTGCCTTGGCGCCGGCAAAGCCCGCACCGGCCACCATGTTGAGGGCCGCAATCTCATCCTCCACTTGGATTGCAATACCACCCTCGGCGACCAGGCGCGGCGTGAGGTATTCCAGGATGTCACTGGCGGGCGTGATGGGGTACGCCGCCGCCATCCGGCAGCCCGCCGTCAAGGCACCAAGGCAAGCCGCTTCATTGCCCGACAAGAACATGGCTGGTGTCCCGGGGTCTGGGGCGGGGGCCGCGAAGCGGGGCAAATCGGATTCCTCGGCAGCGTTGAAACCCGCCTCAACGGCGCGCAGATTGACGGCGACAACGTCCTCGCCCTTGGACCCAAAGCGTTGCTCGACGGCCTCTTCCACGACGGCGCGGGGGACGCCCAACAAGGCGGCGCTGGCGCCCAGGGCCACCATGTTCTTGGCGCGCTTGTTGCCCGCTTCTTCGGCGAGGCGAGTGAACGGGAATGCACTGACTCGGCAGCCGCTGGTCGCCACATAGTCGCCCACGCCTTCGTCCACGAGTAACAAGCCATTGCTTGCCATGCGTGCATCCATGCGTGCCAACACAGTGGCATTGAACGCGAGTGCCAGGTCAATGGTCGCAGGGGGGCACAGGAATCCTTCGGGCGTCAAGCGGACCGTGAACGTCGTGTCGCCGCCTCGAATGCGGCTGGGGAAGTCACGTTGCGTGGTCGGGGAATAACCCGCCGACGCGAGGGCGACGGCAAATGACTCGCCCCCCGACTCCAAGCCTTCGCCCGCCGTGCCGCCAATGCTCCAGGCAACACCGTGTGGGGCGCTTTGTGTCGTCGAACCAGTCATGCTAACGCTTCCTCAGGATGCAATTCATCACCACTCCACGCCAACGCGTGGACTGCCATTGCAACGCCCAGTCGCGAGGCCCCTATGAATCCTCGTTCTCAACCCGGTTGGTCACGTCCTTCTGCAACCCCAAGCGCAGCCGGAGTTGCTCCAAGTGCTCGCGCTCCCGGGGATTGATTGCGCCATCGACGAGGGCTGCCTGATACGCGGCGCGGTACTCATCCACGTGCTCTTCGAAGCCATCCCGGTGTACGTGGCCGATGCGGCCCGGTTTGGTGAACAGACCCAAGCCGACCAGCACCGGGGTCGTGAGACTCCAAAGGCCCTCCAAGGCTAACGCGGTGGCCACCTCACTGTCGCCACCCCAGCGCACAAGGAACAGGAAACCCACCGTCAACCAAGGCAAGAGCAAGGCACCGATGAAGCGGGCCAAGTCACCCTTAACGGCGTCATCCTGCGTCTCGGCAGCCGTTTTGGCAAGGAGGATGATGATGAGCACAATCGGTACCATGCCCGCGATGGCGGACACGTGCGCCAATTGCACCCACAAGTTGGGTGGCGCCTCGATGAGCAATTCCTGGCCCGATGTGTAAGCCGGCAACAACGCAAAACCAAGACTCATGAGGCCCAGGCTGCGACGCGTGCGCCCCGGCGTCTCCTGCGTGTAACTCATGGCCAACCACAAAGCAAGGAATGCGTAGGACAAGGATACCAGGCCTGCCGACACGAAGAACGGACCAAACTCACCATTAGCCAACCACAGCCACGGGTACGCGACCACGAGGATTGCGCTGACCGCGGCGCCCACGCCCAGGAACGTCACCAATTTCCATGGTGGCTTCTCCGCGTAATGAAGCACCGCGAAGCCGGCGATCGTCCACGGTACGACTACGTGCGCCGCCGGCACCAGGGGTCCAGGGTCCAAGCCCCACGACGCCAGCGCCTGGAACAGATCCAGCACCGCCCGCGCCAAGACCACGGACGCCAACGCCCACACGATCAGCTTGTCCGCACGCACGTACAACGTGGCCGCTAACGCAAGACCAACGACCCCGGCTGCAAGGAACGTCCAAGCCTCCACGGCCATGCCACGCTGCACACGTCCTTAGCGTTCCCCCTAAACACTCCCCGCCGCGTCCACGGGCCGTGTCCTTCGACACCACCCTCATCACCTTGGCTGGTGCCGCCGTACTGCTCTGGCTCGTGAGCCTGGCCGTGAAGAACGCCAGCATCATGGACATCGCCTGGGGCCCCCTGTTCCTCACCGCCGCCGTGACGGCGCCGTGGCCACCCATGCACTTGCCCCGGTACGCCCTCGTGGTCGGCCTCCTCGCCCTCTGGGCAACCCGCCTCGCCGCCCACGTCGCCCGGCGCATGAACGGCGAAGACCCACGCTACGCCGCCTGGCGCCAACAACACGGACGCATCTGGTGGATTCGCAGCCTCTTCCAAGTCTTCCTCCTGCAAGCCGCCATCATCGCCATCATCACCCTCCCCATCCAATGGAGTCTCACAGATGACGGCCCCCTCGACTGGCGCGACGGCGCCGCCACCATCACAATCCTACTCGGCCTCCTCATCGAAGCCACCGCCGACCGACAACTACGCCGCCACAAACAAAGCGGCGCCGGCGGCATCCTGCAGACCGGACTCTGGGCCTGGAGCCGCCACCCCAACTACCTCGGCGAAGCCATCATTTGGTGGGGCTTCTGGCTCTTCACCTTCCCGACCGACCCCCTCAATCCACAACAATGGACCCCCATCATCGCACCACTCCTCATGACATACCTCCTGCGCTACGTCAGCGGCGTCCCCCTCCTCGAAGCCACCATGAAAGACCGACCCGGCTGGCAAGAATACGCCCAACGCACACCCATTTTCCTCCCTAAGCCACCAAAGCGGCCTTAAGGGAGACACCAGTCGCACGGCCTGCGCCCATGGAGATGGGCACTCACCCTAGCGGGGTGGGGTAGCCAGGAGATCCCGGCGGGCTCATAACCCGCAGACCGGTGGTTCAAATCCACCCCCCGCTATT
>JBFJXU010000214.1:0-3317 GCA_041622975.1 Thermoplasmatota archaeon | reverse complement strand
CAGGTGCCCTTTACCTGGCATACAACAACTCCTCCCGCTTGCCCATGATGCCCTGCGGCCGGACCATCATGATGACCACTAGGGCCACGCCGATGACAACCACTTGCAGCGGCCCGGTGCCTACTTGGCCAGGGAGTTGCCGGGCCGACTCGAAGATGCCCCACAGGATGGCGCTTCCCGCGAGCACACCTTTGTTGCTGCCTAGGCCGCCCACGACGAGGGCGATCCAGGCGTAGAACGTCACAATGGGCAGGAAATTGTCCGGAGCGATGAAGCGCTGGTACCACGCCCACAAGACCCCGGCAAAAGCCGCGATGATGCTGCCCACAATCAGGCTCTCCGTCTTGACACGAAACACGTCTTTGCCAAGACTGGAGGCAACTTCGTCATCCTCGCGAATCGCCTTTGCGACAAGCCCCCATGGGCTGTTCTCTAGCCGGTGGGCGACCCAATAACACCCCGCACCGAGCGCCAGGGCCAAGGCGCCAAGCGCGGTGTAGTATGGGTCCAGGCGCACGGGGAGTGCCGCAATGAATTCCGGCCATGCGCCCGTAAGGATGTGGTCGCTGCCGGGGGCCCGCACGGACAAGCCATTGGGGCCATTGGTCCATTGTGGTTCGTTGAGGAGTGCCGTCCGGAGAATCTCCGCGGCACCGATGGTCACGATGGCGAGGTAGTCTTGGCGCAACCGGAGCGTGGGGGCGCCCATGATGAACGCCCACAGTGCTGCTAGTAGGGCTGCCGTGACCAGGATTGGAATGGCCCAGAGCGGGTTCGCGTAGGTGTCGAAATGTCGGGCAAACAGTGCCGCCGTGTAGGTCCCGATTGCCATACTGGCCACGTGGCCGAAGTTGAGTAGGCCTGTGAACCCGAATTGGATGTTGAGGCCCAGTGCCAGCAGGGCAAAGATGAGAATGGTCAGGCCCACGCCTTGCAGGTAGCGCCATCCAACTGCATTGAGGACCCCGCGCTCAAGGTTGATGCTGGTCAGGCCCACCACGGCCAAGGCGCCCAAGGCAATCGCCCCCACTTGCATCCATTGCCGCCGGTCCGAGGCTGGCTTCACGCCTTGTCCCCCAGGATGCCTTGCGGTCGAACGAGGAGCGTGCCAATGAGAATCACGAACCCGGTGGCCATGCGGTAATCGGGCCACCAGACCACGCTGACCTCCATGGCGATGGCGATGACCAGGGCCCCCGCCATGGCGCCGTATGGGCTACCAATCCCCCCAAGGATGACGGCTGCGAAAATGGGTAGAATCAGGTTCCACCCGACGTTGGGATTGACGTTGACATTCATCGCGAGGAGGACGCCAGCCACGCCAGCCAAGGCGCCGGCTAGCATCCAAACCACACGAACCATTGCTTCGGTGTCAATGCCACTGGCGGCTGCTAGTTCTCGGTCATCAGCAACGGCGCGCAGCATTTTCCCGACCCGCGTGTGGGCCAGCAGCAGGTGGACGCCCGTGATGAGGACGGCGGCGGTCACCACGGAGATGGCTTGCACTTGCGTGACCCGAATAGAGCCCAGCAGGAACGGCGGCGCCGGAGGTCGCGCGTAGGCCTGGAGGTCAGTGCTGAATGCGAGTGCCAAGAGATTGCGCAAGGCGAGGGCAATGCCAATGGCGACGATGATGATTGTCAGCGTCGTCGCCTTGCGTCGTCGCAGCGGCCGCCACACGACCCGCTCAACTCCCAGTGCAAACGCCGGCACGGTAGCCGCCGCCAGGAGCACGGGTAACAGGAACATGGGTGTGGTCACAAGTGCCTGCACACCAAGCCCCAGGGTTGCAGCGCCCATGGCTGCAATGCCCCACGTTACCACGCGTTCTTCGTCGTGTCGTCCCCGCAAGGCGACGGCCAGGAGGACTAGGCCAACGGCGATGCCGGCCCAAGGAGCGCCGCCAGGCGCTGTGACGTTCCATAGCAGGGCACCATATGCGCCTAAGGTCAGGTAGTCGCCGTGGGCGAAATTGGATAGGTCTAGGATGCCGTAGATGAGCGTGAGGCCAATAGCAGCCAAGGCGATGATGCTCCCCAAGACCACGCCGTTGACGGCGAAATCCAGGATGAGTCCTGCGTCGGCCACGGGGGGTGAGCCGGTGGCGAGCGCTCTAAGGTTCCGGTCCGTTGCCGCAGCGCTTGCACGGCACGTACAGCGGATGACTGGCGTTGACCGTCCGAGCCTCAGCATCCAGCATGGGTAGCACGTTGGTGCCACCACTGGGCGTGTGGTACCGCAAGTCTTCCACGGGTACGCCGCCCACGATGTGTTGGTCCCAGATGCGCTTCGCATCGTCCAACGTGAGATGGCTGTACCAAATCCCCTCAGGGTAGACCACCATCATGGGGCCATGACCACATTGTCCAAGGCATCCAGCGTTGTTAATCCGCACCTCTTCCTTGATGCCCGTGGCCTTGGTCTGCGCCTTGAGCCACGCGCGAATCTCTGCGGCGGGGCCGTCGCGGTTGCACGCGGAGTCACTGGTGCAGACGAAGGCGTGCAGTTGGAAGCGGCGGCCACTACCGGTGGGGGGCAAGGACACGCGTGGCGACCCTTTGTGGCATCCTTAAGGGCGGCGGGCGTCGCAGGCGTGTGGCGTTACCGCAGGGCCTTGACTGGATGATCTTCGTAGGCAGCCTGCTCTTCACCCTCGCACTCTTCCCTCAGGCGGTCCGTACGGTTCGATTGGGACGCGCCGAGGACCTTTCCATTCCCTTCATCCTCTTGGTCCTCGGGGCTTCGGTCATCACCCTAGTGTACTGGCTAATCCGAGGCGAGCACTGGTCCATCTACTACGGCTTCATCGCCAACATCGCTGTGTGGGGCTTGGTGTTCAAGTACCGCATTTGGCCACGAACCCAGGTTTAAGGTGTAGGGAGAGGGCCATAAGGGAATTCGAGGGCAGCGAGTCCGGTAGGTTCACTGCGAACATATTGCAGGCGCTCCCGGCCATCATCCTCGGCTGTCAAGCGACTGTAAGCCACGTGGATGGCGCCGTCCGGCCCCAGATCGACTTGCAGGAAATCCAGCAATTCCCGTTGCAGGTCACCCACGAAGACAGGCTCGGGGTCAGCAATCTTGGTCTCCCAGGCGCCGCCCTTGCTAGTGGTGGCCACGTGGAGGAACCATTGGGACGACGATGTGGGTTCCTTGTCCGGGGTTCCATACCAAGCCACTGCGAGGCCGCCGTCGCGTCCCGCCGCCAGCCAAGGCATGCGGTGCTTCCCTTCGGGGCTGACAGTGACGGGTTCAAGCCAACCGTCGGTTCCGCGCGTGGTCACCTGGATGACATTGTTGGCGTTCGAGGCTACGTG
>JBFJXU010000213.1:0-3319 GCA_041622975.1 Thermoplasmatota archaeon | reverse complement strand
GTCGCAATCGTCGGCGCGGGCCATATGCCCGGTATCCGGCGCCACCTGGAGACGCCTGCCACCATTCCACCGCGTGAGGACTTGGACCAGGAGCCAGCCAAGCGATTCAAGCCCGGCGTGCTCATTGCCTATGCCATCCCCGTCGTGATTGTCGGCATCTTCGTTTACTTCGCCGCCACGGCCCAATGGGACAAATTGGCGGCAAGCGCCCTCGACTGGGTCCTCATCAACGGGGCCTTGTCCGCGTTAGGCGCACTGTTGGCCGGGGGACACATCTTGACGGTGCTGGCCGCACTCGTTGCTGCACCCATCACAAGCCTGAATCCGGCGCTGGCGGCGGGCTGGATTGCCGGCCTCGTGGAGGCTACAGTCCGCAAACCTCGCGTGGGCGACTTCCAGGACATCAAGCAGATTGATTCCTTCAAGGACTTCCGCAAGAACGGGGTGGTGCGCATTCTCCTTGTCACGGCGTTGGCCAACCTCGGCAGCGTTGCAGGCACATGGATTGCGGGCGCACGGATTGTGGATATCCTCACGGGGTGACCATGGTCCGGGCACGCACTTACAACCCCTACAAGCGCGACCCACATGTCCCAGTGGTTGCAAGTACGGGCCGCCCGGCGATACGATACAGCCTGCTCGAAATCCTGCACATCAGTGCCGCCGTGGCAGCCCTCACGGCAGCAGCCACATTCACCATTCCAGTCGCCTTACCAGACATCGACCTTTCCCTCGGCGCCCTCATCCTGAGCTGCTTTGCCGCCGTGGTAAGTGGATTCCTCTTGCATGAACTGGCGCACAAAATCATCGCCCAATACTACGGCCACTGGGCTGAGTTCCGGGCCTTCATGCCGCAACTGGGACTCACCGTCCTCATTGCAGCGTTCCTCAAGTTTCTGATTGCGGCTCCGGGGGCCGTGATGATTAGCGGCAGCGTCACCCGCAAAGAAAACGGCATCATCAGTCTCGCTGGCCCGGGCACCAATCTCATTATCGCTGGCGCCACGTTCCCCCTGTTTGGCATCGGCGTGGTTCAACCGGCCCCTTGGCAGCAGGGACTCATGGTCATCGCCCATGTCAACGCCCTGCTTGGCTTGTTCAACCTGGTTCCGTTTGGCCCGTTGGACGGCAAGAAAGTCATGACATGGAGCCGCACCGTATGGCTGATATCGGTGGCCCTCGCCATCTTGGTCTTCGTCATGGTCCAGGGCTGGCTCCTCTGATTGCAGCGCCAAAGTCATTTCAAAGCACCTTGACTGGCGGCGGCCGTGCGCTTCTGCATGTTCGATTCCGGGGCCGGCCTGCGCCCCGGCATCCTGCGCGGCAATGAATACATCCTCGACGTCCAGGCCATCGACGATTCGCTAAGTGGCGACCTCTTGCATTTGATGGCGGACGCTGACGCCAGAGAACGGCTCGACCGCATTGGCCGTGGCAGTCCGCCCCCAGGCACGCTGCGGCGCGTGGAGAAGGCGAAGCTGGTTGCCCCCGTCACGCCGGGCCGCGTGGTCTTGACCGGTGGCCTCAACATCGATGAAGCACCCAAGCACGTAGTTGGTCCCCGAGGTGGATTACCTGCGGGCCAATGGAGCACTGGCGTAGCCGCCGTGGTCAGCCACCGGACCCGTGACTTCGACGTGGAATCATGGGACAGCCACATCGCCGGGTACGTACCTATTCACTGGGTGGATGGGACCATTGCCGTGGGGCCATGGATTGTGGCCCGCGAAGAAGCCGCCGAGCCGCGGTTCCTCGCCTTTAGCGCATTCGTGGACGACATCCCCCGCATTCGTCCCGCCAAGGCGCTACTCGATTGGGGCGCCGCACTCGCGACAGCAAACGACGCACGCACCCTCCGGGCAGGCGACCTCGTGGGATTAGCGACGCCACCCCAGGACCCGAACGGTCAGTTACTGCGTGCTGCCCTTGTTTACAATGGCACTGTGGCCGCTCGCCTCGAGGCAGTGAGTCCAGGGGCTGGTGCCGGTGGCTTGACAAACGACGAAGCGATGCCAAGCACGTGATTGGCTACCATCGTCTCGGGGAAGTCCCCGCAAAGCACCACATCGCCTTGACCCGGCCAGACGGCCCCGGCGACGATGGGTGCCCGATTTACTACGAGCACTGCTTGACACGCGGCGGCTTCGATGGCCCATTCTCCATTGCTTACCGCAACCATAACCCGGGAGCTGAATCGCGCCACGAAGCGGTGGACCTGCCCATCTTCGAGCCCGTCGATTCTGCAGGGGAGCGCCTACACCGCCATCACTTCCGCACCCCGGAAGCCCAGGGGACGGGTAACCTGTGGGAGGCCATGAAGTGGATTGTGGGAAACGCCGACATCCGTGTGGGGTCGAGCCAACCAACAGCACGGGACACCGGTTTGGTGCAGAATGGCGACGGCGACTTGCTGTTCTTCATTCACGAAGGCAGCGGCACGTTGGACAGTGAATTGGGCTCGCTTGACTTTGGTACCCAAGACTACGTGTGGGTGCCAAAGGGCCTCATTCATCGGATTCAGTTCAACGAGGGCCCGGTGCACGTCATGGTCAATGAGTGCACGGCGGGTCTGCAGGTGCCTGCCAATTTCATGAACCCCGTGGGCCAATTGAAGATGGATGCGCCGTACACGGCACGGGACTTCCGGCGGCCAATTCGCCTCTCCGAGCCGAGCCCGGATGGCGGAGGCGGCGACGGCTGCGTGATCTTGAACAAGCGTGCTGACGCGTGGACGCGGCGCACGTTGCCCCACCATCCGTTTGATGTAGTGGGCTGGGACGGCCACATGTACCCAGTTGCATTCAACATCAAGGATTACCAGCCCAAGACGAGCACGACACACTTGCCGCCGCCCATTCACACCACGTTCCTTGGCGGCGGCGGCACGTTCGTCATTTGCTCCTTCGTGCCGCGGAAGGTGGACTACCATCCCGACGCGATTCCGTGTCCATATCCGCACAGCAGTTACGATTGCGACGAGATTCTCTGGTACGTCGAGGGGGACTTTGCTAGCCGCAAGGGCGTGGGGCCAGGCAGCATCAGCCACCACCCAATGGGGATTCCCCATGCACCCCAACCCGGCCGCTATGAAGCAAGCCGTGGTTTGGAGCGCACGGACGAGTTGGCGGTGATGGTGGACACCTACAAGCCCCTGCTCTTGACCAAGGATGCCTTGGCCGTTGAGGACCCCGATTACCACCCAAGTTGGGCCTCCTCCTGAACGGCCCCTCTAGGCAGCCACTGCATGCGAAGCAAAGGTCCAAGACCTCGGTTTCACGTCCACAATTGTGCGCGCCATCGTCGTCCCCCGCCCCCCACC
>JBFJXU010000212.1:0-3329 GCA_041622975.1 Thermoplasmatota archaeon | reverse complement strand
GGCCGTTGAGGCGGAACGTCTTGGCGTTGTCTGAGTACAGCAAGCCCTGGCGCTTTTCTTGGGTCACCTGCGTGAAACCGAAGCCCATGCCGTAGCCGCTGGCTTGGATGGCGTCGCCGATGCGGGTTTCGCTTGCCGTGGTGTAGCCGGTCGGGTACTCGGGGTGGCCCTTCATGGCCGCACGCACGAACGAGTGGAATTCTGGTTTGACCTCAATGAGTTGGAAGTCGGTTGCGGGGTTGCCGGCTTCGCCCTCGAAGGCCACGATCCCGAAGTTGGGGTAACCGGGGGTGTTGATGCTAGCACCGGCCGAATAGCAGTGGGCCGCCGTGCCGAGGTACACCTTGCCGCCCGCGCCGTCGTAAACGAAGTTGCTCGTGCAGCCGGCACCGTTTGCGCTCAGGGAGTCGCCGGGCTGGATGAAGTTGGCCGAACCGCCTAGGCTGCCGATGCTTCCGACAGGTGCCCACTCGGCGTTGATCTCGGTGGCCCCAGTACCGCCATTGTAGCCGCCCACCTGGATGAGAACGGTTTCACCGGGGTCCACATCGGCGGTGGCCCGCGACTGGAATCCTGCTGTGTCGTCGTTGCATTCCTGCAAGACGAGATTGTTCATGGCCGAACCCTTGTAGATGGCGATGACTGTGTCGCGAATCGTGCCTTCGGTGCCGACGGTAATGGCACCGCCCCCGGGCGCTGTGGCGGTGAACCACACCGTGCCGCCAATGTCTCCGCACGGCGTGGGTTCGCCGGCCTCCAGGGTTGCGGAGTTGGTATTCACGGATGCAAATGCCATGTTCGCCTCGTTGAAAGATAGCGGCGTGGCATTGGCGAGGTCGTCGTTGGCGGGGGCAGCAGCCACGCCGGGAAGCATGAGGAGCGCGGTGAGCACGAGGGGAACCCATCGCGAATGAGGGGTCATGCCGCGCCACAGCCTGTGGCCCACTTAAGCGCCAATGTTGGTCTGCCCTGCGGCCCTGTGGCCTCAGGCATTTACCACACCTAGGCCAGGGCTTCTGCGTCGATGGCTTGGGGGCTCATCTCGCCGAGGGCATACGTCAACATCCTGACTTCTTTCTGGATTTCGGCGAAGGCCGATGCTGCGCCTGGCTCGCCCCCTGTGACGACTGCTTCCAGACATCGTCGCCCCAAGGCGGCGCCCTGGGCCCCCAAGGCCAGGGCCTTGACAACGTCCGCGCCGGTTCGTAGTCCCCCGGAAGCAATGACGTCAATCCTCACATCCACCTGCTTCAGTGCCTCGATGAGCGGTAGCCCCACGTGTTCGATAAAGACGGTCGGCGCCAATGCGCTGCCACCTTCGGCGCCGTCCACTGTGACCAGGTGTGCGCCGCCTCGTTCCACCGCTTGTGCGGCCACCCCCACATCTCGTGCGGGGGGAAGTTTGACCCAGAATCGGGCGTGAGGGAAATCGTTGCGCAGGTGGCGCAGTTGTGACTCGAGAATTTCCTTGGTGAACGTGCCGGGTGCGCTGAATCTTTCCCGTTTCCCTGCTTCTACCTCGCCGATATGGTGGTCGCCGAGGCGCCCAGCGGTATCGTCGTCTACGAGTGTTAGACCCCCGAGGCCCGGCTTGGCGCCTTGCCCGACTTTGACTTCGAAGGCAATGCGGCCCGCGTTGAGGTGCTCTTGGACATCTGGGTCGTCGTACACCTCGTGCCAAAGTTCGTCCATGGCGTCCTCGACGCTCTGTTGAATGCCGATGCCGCCCGCGCCTCCCTCCGGCATGGCTTCCAGGTATGCCATGAGGCGTTCCTTGAATGTCGGCATCCCGGGGTCATGCCGTTCGTCGTAACCCCAGACGCTTGCGATGTTCTCCCCGAGCACGAGGGGGATACCTGCTCGGGCAGCCGCTCTGGCCAAGGGTACGCCGTGGCGGTGGGCGATGGCAGTAGAGCCCATGGCCGGCACGAGAAGGGGCAGGTTTGCCGGGATGCCGCCCAACGTGATGCTGGTATCCACATCCCACGGGGTGGGCTCGCGCCCCAATTCGGCGACCACATCGAGGCGGTGTGGTAGGCAGATCGGTGGGACCAAGCGGATGTGGTTGAGGCTAGGGTCGCCGCCGTACCAGGACTCGCCGTAGGGGGCGTCGGGCGTGCAGGGGTAGATGCTCATGGTTGCCTAGGGCGCGTGGCGGCCGGCGGTCTTGGGGAACGGCCGGGCTTCCGTAACGGAGTCGAGCCCGCAAATGAAGCGGGTCAGGCGTTCGACGCCGATGCCGAATCCAGCCGACGGGGGGCAGCCATCGCGCAGCATGTCGATGTACCAGCCGTACTTCTTCGGGTCTTCGCCTGCCTCGCGCATGCGCTCTACGACGGTGCGAAGGTCATGTTGGCGTTCGGCGCCCGAAACCGCTTCACCGTATCCGTCCGGGTATAGGACGTCAAAGTCCAGGAGCAGCCCGGTGTCGGGGTCTAGTTTGTCGTAGAAACCCCGTGCGCCGCGCGGGTAGTGGGTGAGGACAATTGGGACATCGAAATGGAGGGAAAGTGCCCGCTCTTGGTCCCAGGGGATCTCCGTTCGTTCGTCCGCGTCAAACCCGAGGCCACGCAGGGTCGTGATCGCTTCTGCGTGGGTCAGGTGCTTGAAGGGTGCCGAGAGGTCGCGGCTGGGCGCGTCAATGGATGCTAGGTCTTCGGCATGGCTTTGCTGGACGCGGTGGACCACTTCTCGAATCAGGTGTTCGGCAAGGCCGGTGGCGTCGCCGAGTTTGGCGTCGCGTAATTCCACGTCACACTGGTAGAATTCCGTCAAGTGGCGACCAGTGGTGGCTGTGTCTTCTGGTTCGAAGCGGATGCAGGGGGCCATCATGTAGACGCGTTTGGTCGCGTGGAGCATGAGTTGCTTGTACAGGATGGCGCTGCTCATGACCTTCCACCGTCGGCCTGCCTGGCGGATGGTGGCTTGCTTGCCGCCTCGCGTTCCTGGGTCCGTCACCTCTCCAATAATCGGTGCGAGGCTCTCCAAGCAGCCCGCCTCATCAAGTACGTCTCGGAGGTGGCGCAGGACGCCATGCTGGATGCGCAGCACTGCCTGGGCACGTTGGGTGCCGAGGCGGTACCATTCGGGCACCGCCTCGGCGGACGTGGTGGTGTTGTCCGGCTGTCGCTGCACGCGGCTTTCACGAGCCGGCACGTTGCCTTCGGTCCCCATGATCTCCGGTCGCGCTCACCGTCGGAGCGATGAGTGTAACAGCCCGCAACGCCGCGCGGCGCCCGGGTCGCACCGCGCGAGGGCCTACGACGCGTTCAATCGATCTGCCAGGTGTCCCCCGAGTCGAACAGACCGGCGAGCTCGGCGAGCGCGGC
>JBFJXU010000211.1:0-3345 GCA_041622975.1 Thermoplasmatota archaeon | reverse complement strand
CGGCGCCAAGACCACGCAGTGGCTGCTGTGGCTGAGTACCGCGGGCCTTGGCATGGGCGGCATCTGGGCGTACTACACCCTTGGCTTCGGCGGCTACTGGGCCTGGGACCCCGTGGAAGTCGCCAACCTACTCCCCTGGCTCGGCATCATCCTGTACGTGCACGCCCGCGCCCACCACGTCAAACACGGCCGCTACCCCGCTATCGGGCCACTGCTTGCCACACTTCCCTTCCTGCTCACCATCCTGAGCACCTTGGCCACCCGCAGCGGCTTATGGGTCAGTGTACACGCCTTCACCGACCCCACCAATGCCTTCGAACCGGATGCATTGCAACGGTTCCTCGACATCATTGCCATTGACGCCAGTCTCCTATGGTACGTGAGCCTCGCCTGGGGGACCTTCTTCGGATTCCTGGCCCTGTGGGCCCGGCGCCTTGGCGGACCCCGCGTGATCGGCGTGGTACTCGGCGCCGTCGCCTTGTTTGGCTTCGTTGCACCCCGGTCCGCTCTTGGCGCCTGGTTTGAAGCCAGTGCCGTGCCCCTTGGCTTGTTACTGGTTCCCCTAGGTGCGGTCGTCATGGCGGCAGCACCCATTTTCCTTGCCGACAAAGACGGCGTGCGACCCGCACCATTGGGCAGCCAACGAGGCCTCATGTACGGCGCCCTCATGGTCCTAGGCTTGGGCTTGGTCGTCATTTCCCTCATCTTCTTTGCCAGCGTCAACGGCTGGAACCGCGCCACCTACGACGCCCGCATACCATTCCTGGCCGCACCCATCTTGTTCTTGATTACGGCGTGGCAGTCCCTACCCACGCGGGCGCCTCTATTGGTTGCCGGCCTCGCCGTCGTCCTCGGTTTGGGCGCCGAAGTGGAATGGACCGGGGGCCTCCTCGTCACCCAGGGCGGCATCGCCCTCGTGGTGGCATCCTGGCGCATGCACTTACAGCGCGATGGCCGCGCCCAAGTCGGCGCCGCATTGGTGACGCTGTCCGCTTGGGCCACGGTGCTGTACTGGTTGAGTCCCTTCCCCCTCTGGGGCACCACGCCCGCATGGCCCACGCAACTACTGGCCATCCCGGCCGCAGTGGTCGCCTGGTGGAGCCACCGCGCCAAGGACCCGCTGCCGCCCGCCCTCGCCGTGGGCGCGTTGGGCTTGGGAGTGACACTGCTCCCTGCCCTCGGCGGCTGGTACCTACAACGAGAACGCGCGCCGCCCACGCGCCCCGCCATCCGGGAGGCCGCCCTGCACGGATTGCATGCCGCAATCATTCTCCTCATCATGGGCTACGCCTTGAGCACCTACTCCGCAGTGGATGAACGAGAAGCCACGACGAGTACCTTGATGCTCGCCAACATGACCCTCACCATCGACGGCGCCGACGTAGAAGCCGATGGGGAAACCCCTTGGCTTGAACGCATGGACATCCTGGTCTCGACCCCCTACGGCGTCGGTCGCCCATCCCTCTACTGGGAGGAACAGACCCAGAGCCACTACCCGCTCCCCGGCGTGGTACGCACCTGGCGCGGCGACATCTTCCTCGACGTGGACGCCGTCTGCATCGGCGACCCATGCCGCTGGGTGGAATCCTACCAACCTGGCCCACGCGCCATTGCCGCAGACGCTGCGGATCTGCAAGAAGTGCGCTTGCACGCAATCTGGAGCCCAGGCATCAACCTCGTATGGCTTGGCTGGGGATTACTCCTCACGTACCTTGCAGGCCTTGCCACAACCGGGCCGCGTCCCGCCCCGGCTCCTCGCTCACCATGACGGCGCCACCGATCCGTTCCCGGTAACGAATGAATCGGTCATCAGCAAGCACGATGACGCATTGGTCATTGGGTCCACGAATACCACGACCCATGGCCTGCCACACCTTGTTGATCGCCGGGCCCTCGTACGCGTACCAACGGCCCCGTTCAGGGAACCGCTTCCCCATGTAACCAATGGTCGCCTCCACCTCCAGATCCGGGGGCGCTAACGGTAATCCCACGACGATGACGGCGTCAAGGAGACCATCCTTGTAATCCACACCCTCACTGAAACTTCCTCCCAGGACACCGTACAGGATGCCACCGCCCCGCTTCCGTGCGCCTTCCAAGCGGTCCAGGACGTCGTCCCGTTCGCCCTTCGTCATGCCCGGTTGCTCCTCGATGATTTCCTTCGTCACCTTGGCGGCGTTACGCACCTCGCCAAGCAGGTGGTAACTCGGGGCAAAGACCGCCACGTTCGTGGTGACCTGCGCTACGTCCTGAATGGTGGCTGCCACCTTGGACCACAGCGTCGGCCCCCGGTCCTTGAACCGGGTACTCATGCCACGGGCAATGACCACCGGGCGCTTCGCCGGGTCGAACGGCGACGGATACGAGCGGAGTGCTGTTCTGGATGCTTCCAAGCCCAAGAGGTCCCGGTGCATCTCCGGGTCCATGGTACCACTCATCAAAATGCAACTATGCACTTGATCAAACACCTGCTTGGCGGGAATCCCTGGGTCGAGGAGACGCACGTGGAGACGCAAGCCCTCGCTGTCCCATTCAAGGAAACGCAGCGCCCCCGCACGGAACCGACCCCAGTCCTCCAACGCTGCTTGCAGGGTCTCCAAGTACACTTGAGCATCGCTGCCCTTCTTCACCTTGGTAATGACGGGAGCCATTTCCTCGATGACATTACTGATGGTCCTCGTGCCACCCAAGCCCTTGCGCTGCGCCTCGAAGGCTTCGTGCAAGTCATCGATCTCTAAGCGGGCTACGTGAGCATCCTCGCCTTGCAGCCTCGCCTTCTGGGCCGAGCCGTCCTTGCGCGCCTTTTCCGCTAAGGCGTTGAGTGTCCGGCGCAGGGCCTGGATATCCGCCACGAGGGCATCCGCCCGCTCCTGCCGGGCTTCCGATTCGCTTTGATCCAGTAAGTGATCCGTGATGCGGTGGGCATGGTTCTGCCGGATGCGCTCCGGCAGGTTATGCGCCTCATCCACCACGAGGACCACGTTCTGTAATTCGATGCCGAGGCGCTCCAAGGATTGCTCCCGGATATCACTGAACAAGTGATTGTAATCCGCAATCACCACCTGGGCATTCTTTGCCGCCTCCACGGCCAAGATATGCGGGCAGACCCCTGCATCCTTGGCCACCTGCATCAACTCCTCCACGTGGAACACACCGTTTCGCACCGCCGCCAAGGAATCCGGGTCCGGGTCCACCACGTACCGGCAACCACCCTTACCCGCCTTGGCGGCCCGCGTCTCCGCCGAACAGAAATCCGTGAACCTCGCCGCATGCAGATCCAATGCCTCGCTTCTGAGACACATGGAACGCTTGGCAACCAAGTCCACCAACCCGAACCTCGCGCCT
>JBFJXU010000210.1:0-3358 GCA_041622975.1 Thermoplasmatota archaeon | reverse complement strand
TGCATCCATGCATGACGAGGACGCTCGCATCCGACCCGTGGCGGACAAGTACTGGAACGCCCGCGGCGCCAGTCACACAGACGGCGGCGCATTCATTGCTAAGCCGGTAGGCGACCGCTTGGACATCCGTAACAAATTCGGCGACCCGATTCATGTCGAACGGGCAGAGCCCGCCAAAGGCCGACGTCTTGCGGTGAAGACCGTTGTCAATGCCGGCCTTGAAGACGCGGGCGATGGCCACGACCGGATGCAGGCGGCCATTGTCAAATGGACGCCAGAGCAAGTCCAGGAGTGCCTAGACCGTGTGGTGGCAGCGGATGCCTCCGCCGGGGCGCGCCTCCAGTTCTTGACGCGAATCCTGGACCGGCCCATGCCCACAGCGCCCCACGCTCCGGCCTGGCTGCGCTGGCGCACTCAGGAAGCCATCGACCATTTGCTCGACGAGCAACAAGAATGGCCACGATTCACCATTCACGACGTATTTGCCGCGCGCAAAGTTCCACGCACGGTGGTGATGGACATGGCAGATACGACGCCCGAGGGCCCCGATTGCCCCGGCCTGGCCATTGAGCACCTGGTTGCCCAAGGGGCTCGTCACGTCATTGCCCACCGCTTCGCCGGCCAACGCTTTGCCGGCTGCGGCCTCGGACCCGACTCCCACGGCGTCACGATGGACTTGTACGGCAACGTGGGCGACTACACCGCTAGCGGCCTCGACGGCGGCACTGTGAACATCCATGATTGGGGCCAAGACCAATTGGCACAGATCATGAAGAGCGGCGAACTGGTCATCCACGGGTCGGTGGGCCAAGCGTTTGGGTACGGCATCAAAGGCGGCGAGGTCTACGTTCGTGGGAACGCCGCCGGACGCCCCCTCATCAACGGCGTGGGCAAGCCCAAGGTAGTCATCAACGGCACTTGCCTCGATTACCTGGCGGAGTCCTTCATGGCTGGCGACCCTCTTACCGGGGGTGGATTCTGCATCATCAACGGGATCACCTACGACGAAGCCGGGCGACTGGTGGAATTGGATGAGCCATACCCGGGTGGTAACCTGTTCAGCCTCGCCTCCGGCGGGGCCATTTACGTGCGTGACCCCCACGGCGTCCTGGTTGATGACCAACTCAACGGCGGGGCCCTTGAGTCCCTCGTGGACGCGGACTGGGAGTTGCTGCAGCCGGTTCTCAAGCGCAACGAGCACCACTTCGGTATCACCGTAGAGCGCCTGCTAACCGTGGACGGAGTGAAACGGAAACCAGCCGAAGTGTACCGCAAGGTGGTGCCTGTGAAGAGCAAGGCAATGGCTCGCGTGGCGCACGCCTAGGCCTGGAAGCAGCAGCACCTACGGCAGGTTCGCAATACGGCGCTTCACGACACGAATGGCATCCGCGAGGCCAAAGATCACCGTGGCCACTGCCGCAGTCATGATGACCAGGATGAGCCCAGTGCCTAGGAATGCCTGCTGAACAGTGAACCACCCGGGACTGTCCCCGATGAGCCAGGCCAGCATCACGGCCACCAGGATGGCGAACAGGAATCCGAAGCCCATGAGAATGTAGAACCGGCTCCGCTCCTTGATGGTGAAGGTGATGTCCTCCATCATTTTGCGGGGTGCTTCCTCGGCATCTGCAAGTCGCTCTCTCAGTTGCTGGATCTGCTCGGCAACGCTGGCAGTGCGCTCGGCCAGTTCACTTGACACGTGTTGTGCCATGTCACGCGCACCCACCTCCTTGTCATGGGATTCCTGGATTGCTTGGCTGCGTCGCTCCAGTTCCTCGAGGGCCCCTTGCAGTTCCTGCATGCGCACAGCAAATTCTTCGTCGCGGGTGCTGAGGGTTTCATCTTGGACCCGGCCGTCCTCGCGCACACGCTCCAGGCGCTGCTCCAATTCAGCGGCCTTGGTGACTAGGCGTTCCTCCACGGCCTTCACAGGGTCGTCGGCGAGCCGCTGTTGAACTTCTTCCAGTCGGGCGCGTAATTGTTCCGCCTTGGCGTCCTGCGCGGCCAAGCGCTCCTCGGCCGCCTGCCGCTGGGCTGCATGTTCCTCTTGTTGTCGTTGCAGCTGCTTGGCCACCGCGCCTGCTTGCTGATCTACGAGACCCGCCAGGCGCTTGGCCTCCCGGCCAACCTCGTCATCCAGTTCGCGCCGCATGCGATTCAACTCCTGGGTCATGCCACCCATGTCGGCGCGCACGTCCACGAGTGAATTGCGCAGCGTGAAAGCAATGATGACCAATGCAACCACGACGACAGCCAATGCCACCATGGTGCTGGCCATGGCCCCCTGCACAGTGAACAGGCCATCGCCATCCGTGTACAGGCCATCCAGGAGCCCGGAGGCTCCCAAAGCAAATGCCAGGATGGAACCCGTCACAAGGAAGCCGCCCACCCACAAGTATGGGCGACGGTGCTCGGTGCTGGTGGTCACCTGAGGCTCCAAGTTCGCATTGTGCGCGGTGGATTCCATGAGCACACATTCTCCCCGGGCCTTCTTAAGGAACCACAAATGACGCTGCAAGTTCAGAAAACATGGCGGCCGAAAGGGGTGGTTTGCCCGAGGAATGAGCAGGCTGCTTATCCTAGTATGGAGATGACGTTCTCTTCATGCGTTTGGCTTGGATTAGCGTCTCTGGTGCAATGACGTTCGCGTTGTGCGTGACCGTCCTTCACTTTCTTGACCCGGACCCCCCGGAGTATCTGAGTCAATTCGCACACAGCACACAAGCGTGGCTCTGGCACCTTGGGTTGTCAGCCCTAATTGTTTCCTGCTTGACCACCGGGTTCGTGGTGCGTAGCCGTCTTGGCCACCATTTGCCCGGCAAACTGGGCGCGTGGGTTATCATGGCCAGTGGCGTGGCCGCCGTCCCAGTTTTGGTACTCCAAGCGGATGCCGAAGACGCGCCCGTCACGTGGGAAGGGAACCTGCACCTGGCTGCAGCGGGCGTGGTCTTCATTGGAGCGTTCGTTTCCATGGTTCTCGTAGCATGGGCACTTAATTCATGGCCCCCCGGACGGCCCCTGGTACTTCCAGCATCGCTGCTCACCGTGCTCGTGGCCGTCAGCCTAGCGTTGTTTATGGTATTCCACTTCCAGGACGACAGCAACGTGGCTTGGAGCGAGCGCGCCCTTGTGGGGGCCCAGACTGGCTGGGTGCTCCTGGTGGCGCGAATAGCGACTCACTGAGCCACGCTGACCCAGCTGAGGCCTTTGGCGCTGGCCGGCTCCCGTTCATCGTTGGACTCCTTGTACCCGACCTTGGCATCAAACGCCGACGGACATCGTTGCGCCAGGGGGCACACGCCGCACCTTGGGCGGCGCGCCACGCAAACGAGTCTGCCGTGGTCGATGATGAGGTGCG
>JBFJXU010000209.1:0-3363 GCA_041622975.1 Thermoplasmatota archaeon | reverse complement strand
GGTGCCCGAACCGCCTCGGACTGCTGCTACCCCGTGTTGCGCATGCCAGCGGCGATGGCCGTAATGGTGGACAGCAGCGCCGGGACGGCCTCGCGGTCCCCGGCGCGGAATCGTTGCAGGAGTTGCACTTGCAGAAGGTGCAGCGGGTCAAGGTACGGATTGCGGACCTCGATGGACCGGGCAAGAACTGGATTTTCCTGCAACAGTCGCGCATGGCCCTTGGCAGATAGGACGTTCCGTTTAGCCGACTCAAACCGCAGCAGCAGTTCATCGCCGAGATCATTGGAACTCAAGGTCACATAGATTGAGAATACGGCGGGGTCGCACTTGGCGAGCACCATCTCGAGGAGGTCGAGCGTGGTGTCCCAGAATGGCCAGCCCGCGAGGTCGGGGGTTGCTTGCAACGCCGTGTCTGTCCCTAACCATGCGGGGAGGGAAAGGCGGTTTTGTGTCCAAGCAAAGACCCACGGGATGGCGCGCAAAGAGCCGGGCCCGTGGCCTGTACCTCGCTTGGCAGGGCGACTACCGATGTTGAGGCCTGACAATTCGTCAACGGGGGTCACTTCTCGGAAGAATGGGACGAAGCCATCTGCCTCGATGACTTTCCGATACGTGGCTCGGCTGTCGGCGGCCATGGCATCCATGGCAGTCCGCCATGCTTGCTCGGGAGCCTCCGGGGGTTGGAGGGTCGATTCCAGGACGGCCGTGGTATACAATTCGAGGGACCGCGCCGCCACGCCGGGCAAGCCAAAACGAGCCTGGATGACTTCACCCTGTTCTGTGACGCGCAGCCTACCTGACACAGAACCAGGTGGCAACGCCGTGATGGCTTGATGGGCGGGCCCGCCACCACGCCCCACAGTTCCACCGCGTCCATGAAAAATCGTGAGGGGAACGCCGCGTTCCATGCAGATCTGCGTGACGCGCTCCTGGCAGCGATGGAGGGCCCAAGCCGCGGCCAGCATGCCGGCTTCCTTGGCTGAGTCCGAGTAGCCAATCATGACTTGTATGCCGTTGGGCGCGATGGCGGCACGGGCCCGGGGGTCGTCCAGGATGGCTTCAATGGTTTCGGGGGCTTGGTCTAGGTCGGCTGGTGTCTCGAAGAGCGGCACGACCGGCAATTGGGCGCCTGCACAGCGCTGTAGGTAAGCAACGGCGAGCAAGTCGCTGGGTGCGCTTGCCATCGAGATCACGTAAGCACCCAATGCGTCCGGGTCGGTGTCGGCCAGGACGCGCATGGTGGCACCAACTTCGCCGTCCGGTAACGAGCCTGGTGTGTCCAATGCGTCGAGCAGGTATTGCTGGCGCGTTGCTTCATCCCAGTCAGCGTAGGCTGGTTCGATGGCCGCGATGGCCGCTGTGTGGTGACTTGCCTCTTGCCGGACGTCGAGGGGCAGCAAGTGAATTCCAAAGGTGGCAACGCGCCGTAGCGTGTCAAGGAGGTCCCCGTCGGCCAGAACCCCGGCACCTGTTGCGTGCAACGAATCGTAGCATGCCCGCAACGTAGTCTGCAATTGGCGGGCCGTCACCGTCGGTCCGGGTGTACCTCCGTCGAGTTCGTTGGTGGTAGCCTCTAACGCCGCCTTGAGTTGTTCGTGGAGTTCTCGCAGTACCGCTCGATACGGCTCGGGGGCACCGGTGGTGGCTCGTAGTTCCGGCGACGCTGTGCGCAGGCTCAACGATTCGCGGAGGCGTTCAACGTCTTTGGCATACAGGTGAAGCCCCATCCATCGGGACATGAGCAAGACGCGTCGCGTGGTTTCGGCGGTGACGTTGGGGTTGCCGTCCCGGTCGCCGCCCATCCACGACCCAAATCGAATGGGTGCGGCATCCACTGCGAGGCCGCGGCCCGTAAACTCTTGCAGCCGGGTATCTAATTCCCGCAGGAAACGTGGTACTGTCTCCCACAAGACTCGTTCCACGACGGCCAGGCCGCTTCGTGCCTCGGTTTCGGGGTCCGGCCGGTTCTCGCGAACGTCCTGCGTGAGCCAGATGCCAAGCACGAGGCCGTGCAAAGCACGGTGAGCCGAATCTCTCTCGAGGTCCAACAGATCTGGGCGGTCCAGCCGTTCGAGGAGTGCCGCGATTTCCTGATGCTTGGCCAGCAACGTGCGGCGTGTTGCCTCGGTGGGGTGAGCCGTCAACACTAATTCCGTGCATTGGCCGTGAATGGCTGCATGGATTTCGTTGGGTGTGATGCCGGCGTCCATGAGGCGCTGGAACGTCTCTGGCAAGGATGCCCGCTGAGGTGCCGACCCGTCGCGGAGGTGGTCCCGTCGCCGCCGGGCACGATGATGCTGTTCGGCAATGTTGGCTAGGCTCAGGAACAACCCAAAGGCACGGGCTAGTTTGCCGGCGGTTTCAGCATGAACGTCCTCTAGTAGGGGCTCCAGGCCAACGGTGGCAAATCCCTCCTGCCGCGCCCGCTTAGCAGCCTGGCGTACTGATTCCACTAGTTCGAAGAACGCCTCGCCCTCCTGGTCCCGCAGGACTTTGCCAAGCAGGTCGCCCAGCATGCGGACGTCTTGGCGCAACGGAGCGTGGGGGTCCACGAGGCCATCAGGCGGTTCGAGTGCAAAGGCGCTGCCTTGTGACCTCGGCGCCCGTGCGGGCTTGCGCTCTGGACCGGGTTCCCCATCCAGGTGCTGCGACAAGCATCACCTGCGGGTCGTTTGCTGCGCTCGAGCCGGAGAGTCCGGCCGGCTGCGCCGGCCTGGCCGACCGTTTGGTCTCGACCTCGCCTCTTCGCGGTGCTCAGAGGACGATGTCGATGTCCAAGCGCTCGGCCCCGCCCCGCCGTGCTGATGCACGACTGGCCGGTCCGCTCGCGTTACGCGCTCGCTGCCGAACCCCTCGCTCTCGCCATCGTGCTTACAGCACGATGTCAATATCGAGGCGTTCTGCCAATTCCTTGTACCGGTTGCGGATGGTGACTTCCGTCACACCGGCCACTTCAGCGACTTCGCGCTGGGTGCGGCGTTCACCGGATAGGATGCTGGCGATGTAGATTGCAGCGGCTGCAACGCCCGTGGGGCCACGGCCGGATGTGAGTTCGCGGTCGGCGGCCTGTTTGAGAATCTCGATGGTCTTTGCTTGCACATCACCCGATAACTTGAGTTCCGAGCAGAAGCGCGGAATGTAGTCGATGGGCGAGGTGGGCATGAGCTTGAGTTTGAGCTCACGGGCGATGAAGCGGTATGTACGGCCGATTTCTTTTCGGCTGACACGCGAGGCGTCGGCGATCTCGTCGAGCGTTCGGGGAACGTTGCACTGGCGGCAAGCGGCGTAGAGCGAAGCAGCGGCGACACCCTCAATGGAGCGTCCGCGAATCAGGTTCTTCTGAACGGCGCGACGGTAGACCAT
>JBFJXU010000208.1:0-3382 GCA_041622975.1 Thermoplasmatota archaeon | reverse complement strand
CGACGTGCGATACTGGGGGCCCGTTGACATCAACCTCGGTGGGAAGGAGCACCAGACCGTCCACTTCCCGGTTTACGTCATGAACATGGTCGGCTTGATGGATGACCAGGCCCTCTGGCCCAAGGGAATCTACGTCAACTGGTGGGTCACGCAGAAAGCGGGGGCAAAAATCAGCAAATCCAAGGGCGGGGCTGAGCCGATTCCTGGAGCCATTGAGCAGTATGGCGTCGACCCCATGCGTCTCTACTACTGCCATGTGGGCAGCCCCCACGTGGACATTGAATGGGACCCAGACATCGTCGCCACGTACCGTGACCACGTCCAGCGCATCGGCCGCGTCGTCGACGAGTGTCTGGAGGCCGTGGGTGGCGAGGGCCCTATGGATGCCTGGCTCGACGCAAGTGCCACTCAAGTCATAAGGGACGCGAGGGACGCGTTTTCGGCCTACGACCTGCGAAGTGCTGCCAACGCCCTCGTCTACACCATGCCCGACCGGCTCCGGTGGTACCAGCGGCGCGGCGGTTCGAACAGTGACCTCCTCCAGCGCATTACTCGCGACTGGGCGGTGGCACTTTGCCCAATGCTCCCCCATGTTGCTGAAGAGATGTGGCGCCGGGCCGGAGGCACCGGCCTCGCCAGCACGTCTCCGTATCCGGATCCGGCCCCTGCCGACGAGTCGGTGATCGCAGCAGAGGCGCACGTCAAAGATGTCCTCGAGGACATCCAAATCGTGGCCAAACTAGCCGAAGTGGAACACCCGACTCGGCTGACCCTCTTCACCAGCCCCAAGTGGAAACGGGACCTAACTGCCAAGGCGGTTGCCATGGCGGGGAACGGTAAGTTCCCCATGGGTCAGTTCATGGGGGAAGTGATGGCGGACCCGGAAATGCGACAACTTGGCAAGGAAGTGCAGAAGTTTACTGGTAAACTGCCTTCCCAGGTAGTGCAGTTTGCCGGCCACCAAAAGGAACTGCTCGTCAGGGGGGTGGATGAAGCCGATCTACTCGCGGGTGCCGCCTCGTTCCTCGCCGAAGCAACGGGGGTGGGCGAAGTAGTGATTCACCGTGCCGATGATCCTGATGCGCCTCAACACCCCAAGCGAGGGGTCGCTGCTCCGCTCAAACCAGGCATTGCCCTTGAGTAGGCGGTCTGCGGGGAACCTGCTGGCCAAGAACTTATCATTGATTGCTGCTCTTGTCAATTGACCGATTCGGGCGGCCCAGCTAGTCCGGGTGGTCGGTGGTATTATGCAGTTCCAGCAAGCCAGTCAGCAGGCTAGACCAAGCGGATTGAGCCAGATGGCCGCCGCAACCAAAGTTACACTTGTGGCATTGTTTGCCGTGGGCCTGGGGGCAGTTGCCCTTCTAGTTGTGGCCGACGGGGCGGAGGCAACTCACTACCGGTATGGTGCCTTGGACTATCAGGTAATCAGTCAGTCCAATGGACAAACCACCGTTGAATTTGGCGGCAATCAAGGATGGCGGGGGGACCGCGCCGTAGGGAGCATCTACCAAGCCTCCAGTTATCTCTACTTCGGCGATGGCGGGTCAAGTCCGCTATACATTGAAGTCACATTTAGCGACGCTGATAATAACTGGCACTTCGGGAAAATCGTCGATTCCGCGGGCAATCCGATTACCCACACCTACACCGGGGCTGGTCCATATACTGCATACTGGTCTTCCTGCTGTAGGATTAGTGCCGGTGGAGGTAGTGACCCGGACAACTATCACGTCAACAATCCTGACGAAGGTCAGCGCATGGAGGCGGTGTTGAACTTCGGCGCGTCTGGTAACAGTGGGCCTAAGACGGTGCTTCCGGCCATCACCGACTGCCCCAAGGAGTCGACATGTACATTCACAATCCCTGGTACCGACCCAGATGGCGATACGCTGGCATTCCGGCTAGCGACTACTGCTGAAACCAGGGCTTCGGATCAGCCTGGTCCCCCGGATGCCCCCAACGCGATTACGGTGGACGCGGCAACCGGTGAGGTAACCTGGGACACGCGCGGCGCCACCCTGGCGCCCCAGCAGACACAGAACACGCTTTATTCGGCTGGCGTGGCCATTGAGGATGCCTCGGGAGCCAAAACTGTGGTTGATTTCCTGATTCGATTGACGGACGCGGCCACAGCGCCACCGCCTGCGTGGTCGACCCCTCCGACTCCTTGTGGTCAATCCTACAGTATCGTTGAAGGAGACGCCGTTTCCTTTGGCCTAGAATCAGTAGCAGGCGACCCTGCCCGCACAGTTACCATCAGCCACCTCGGAATTCCAGGCGGTACCTTCACGGGGGGCGGGGCTGCCCACACGAGCACGGCCTCATACAGCTGGACGACGGCTCCAGGGGATGCTGGTAGTTACCTGATTGTGTTCCGGTCGGCTCAGGACGATGGCCAGAACGCGCCTTCCTGCAACGTGGATATCACTGTCAGTAGTGGTAATGCCCCACCCGTGGCGGACTTCACGTTCTCGCCGGACCCTGCCAGCGCCGGCGCGCCCGTCCAATTCACGGATCAATCTACGGACGACAGTGGCATTTCGGCGTGGGCCTGGGACTTCAATAACGATGGTACCGCTGACAGCACGGTCCAGCACCCTACTCATACCTACTCGGCCGCTGGGTCTTACACGGCCCGCCTCACCGTGACCGACAGTGATGGCGTGAGCCGCTCGAAGGCGAAGACCGTCACGGTGCAAGTGGGCGACTCCGACGGAGACGGCGTGCCAGATGCGCAGGATGCTTGTCCCTACGAAGACGCCACGGGTTTCGACGCAGACGGTGATGGTTGTATCGACGACACCGATGGCGACGGTGTCAAGGATGACCAAGATCTGTTCCCGACTGACCCCTCGGAGTCCAGTGATTCTGATGGTGACGGCGTTGGCGATAACGCCGATGACTTCCCCAATGACCCCGCTGAGACCACAGACTCGGATGGTGATGGCGTGGGTGACAACTCGGACAACTGTCCGGCAGATGCCAACAGCGACCAGGCAGATGCTGACAATGATGGCGTCGGCGACGTCTGCGACAACGATGATGACAACGACGGCCTCACGGACGACGAGGAAGCCGACCTCGGCACCGACCCCAACAACCCGGACACGGATGGTGATGGCGTTGGCGACAAGGACGACGCGTTCCCCACGGACCCTACCGAGTGGAACGACAACGACGGCGATGGCATCGGTGACAACGCGGATCCCGATGATGACAACGATGGCCTGACCGATGAGGACGAAGCCGAAATTGGCACGGACCCATTGGATGCCGACACGGATGATGACGGCCTCATCGATGGTGACGAGTTGGACTGGTTCACGGACCCCTTCGACCCGGACACGGACGATGACGGCTTGACTGACGGCGAAGAGGT
>JBFJXU010000207.1:0-3443 GCA_041622975.1 Thermoplasmatota archaeon | reverse complement strand
GCGCCGATGCGGTCGCGGTGGAAGCCGGCGAGGAGGTAACTGCAGAGGCTGGCCATTTCGATGCCGAGGAACAGCAGGATGAGTTCCTGGCTGCTGGCAACCACCATCATGCCCAGGGTGGCGAACATGATGAGGGAGTAGAATTCACCCCAATCTTGTTCCACGTCGCCTTTCAAGGCGCGCCCCATGCCGATGGTGGCTAGGAAGGCCACGGCGAGGAAAATGACCTTGAACAATTGGCTGGCGTGCGTGATGACGTAGACGTCGCCGATGTTTTGGCCGATGTATTCGAGGCTGAATCGAATGCCGGTGCCTGGAATTCCGATGTCCCATCCGAGGAGGCTCCCCAGGGAGAGGAGGAAACCGCCACCAAGGCCAATGGCTGCGAACTGCTGCATTCCTTTGCGGTCTGTGTTGCCAAGGGCCACCAGCGGTGCTAGGAGGGCAAACAACAGGACGACGATTTCAGGCGTGAGCGCCTGCCAGTTGAAGTTGGTGTTGAGGAAGTCGAGAAGTCCCACTTAGTTCACCCCCATGAGGGCCAGCACGGAACCGGTCCAGTCATTCATTTGTCCAAGAAGCAGGGCGGGCAGCACACCGAAGATGATGGCCAGGACCACGAGGGCAGCCATGGGCCACTTCTCGATAGCAGGCACGTCATGGTGGGCGTCGAAGTCCACGCCGGCGTGGTCCACGCGGGGGCCGTAGAAGGCTCGCTGCAAGGCCCACAGGTAGTAACCGGCAGTGATTAGGACCGACCAGATGGGTAGCCAGATCCAGTTTCCGAAGGTCTCGTAGATGGCCGCGAAGATGGTGAACTCCGCGATGAAGCCCATCATGCCGGGCAAGCCGAGGCTAGCCAAGAAGAGCGCCGCGGTAAGTCCAGCCAATCGAGGGGTCTTGACGGCGATGCCGCCGAGGCGGCTGATGAGCCGCGTGCCGGTGCTGTGTTGAAGGCTTCCTGCGGCCATGAACATGCCCGCACTGATGACGCCGTGGGCGACGTTCATGTAGGCAGCCCCCGCCCAGCCCAGGTCGTTGAAGGTCACCAAGGCAATGGTGATCATCCCCATGTGGCTAACGGAGGAGTACGCGATGAGGCTCTTGAGGTCGTCTTGGGCGAGGCACAGGAAGGCCCCGTAGAGGACGCTTACCACACCGAGCCAGAAAAGCGGCCATTGGAACGCCAAGGCGGCCTCAGGTAGGATGGGGAAAGCAATGCGCATGAGGCCGTAGGACCCCATTTTCAACAGCACACCTGCTAGCATGACGGAACCAGCCGTGGGTGCTTGCACGTGTGCGTCCGGCAGCCAAGTGTGGAAGGGCACACTCGGCATCTTCACGAGGAAACCCAATGCCAAGACGCCGAATGTGATGAGGCCGAAGTCCTTGGCCCAGCCGAGTGTGGCCGCATTGGTGAGAGCGGGGATGCTGAAGGTCCCCAGGCCGGCTCCGAAGTAGAGGGCCATGAAGCCAAGCAGCATGACGAGGCTTGCGCCACCGGTGTAGATGAAGAACTTGTAACTGGCGTATTGCCGGTTAGGCCCGCCCCAGATCGCGATGAGGAAGTACATCGGGATGAGCACGAATTCCCAGAAGATGTAGAACAGGAACAAGTCCAGGGACGTGAAGACGCCGATGACCGTGCCGTTGAGCAAGGTCAGGAGCGTGAAGAACAAGCGGGGATTCTTGGCTTCGTTCCAGGAGTAGATGATGACCAGTGGAGTCAGCAGGGCAGTGAGCCAAGCAAGGCTGGCCGATAGACCATCTACGCCGAACCGGAAGCCGATGCCGAGGGCCGGAATCCATTCCCAGTCAGTGACGAATTGGTAGTCACCGCCACCAGAGATGCCGACCTTCCAGAACATCCACGAGGTGGTTGCCAAGGCCGGGAGGCTCGCGGCTAGAGCGGTGGTGCGGGCTTTGGCGCCGGACGTGAAGGTCAGCGCGGCACCCGCGAAGGTCACAAGCAGGGTCAGGGGAATGATGAGTTCGCTCATGGTGTTCACCACCGGATCCGTAGCACGACTTGGTGCAGGAAGACAATCATGACGGCAACGCCGATGGCGATGCTGGCAAGGTACGTGGTAAGCCGGCCATTTTGCCAACGCCGCAGCCGTTCACCACTATCGGTTGCGCCGCGGGCGATGCCATTGACAGCGCCGTCGATGCCGTTGCGGTCAAACCAGCTGCTAATGCGGGCAACACCGTAGGCCACGTAGTTGCCAAGCGGTTCGTAGACGGCCTGCGTGACGTAGTACCGGTTGTAGAGGAGGCCGCGGATGCCCGTGGTTGGTTCCTCTTTCTCAGAGTCCGGAAGGCCCGCCTTGTATTTGCGCCCGGCAACGAGGATACCGCCCACGGCCAAGACGAGGCTGACGTATGTGAGGGGGCTGGTGAGAATGCCAGTCAGAATCTCGCTGGTAGGCATGTGATGGGGCGTGCCCAGTTCACCCGAGTACGGGTAGGTCAGGAAGGCCTCGAAGCCTTCACCGATGACGAGCCAGGAACCACTAATGACTGCAAAGACAGCCAGGATGATGAGCGGCACGGTCATGGTCTTGGGGGATTCGTGGGCATGGCCTGCGTGTTCCGTGCGGCCCTCGCCGTAGAAGGTGAGGTACATCATACGGAACATGTAGAACGCCGTGAGGGCAGCAGTGATGATGCCCAGCAGCCACATGAATGTGAAGACCGAGTTGTAGGAGCCGGCTTTCCAGGCCGTGGCTAGCACTTCGTCCTTGGACCAGAAACCGCTCAAGGGGATGATGCCAGCAATGCTGAGGGAGCCTGCCAACATGGTGACGAAGGTGGTCTTCATCTTGTTCTTGAGGCCGCCCATTTCACGCATGTCCTGGTGGTGGTGCATGCCTAGAATCACCGAGGCACTGCCCAGGAAAAGTAGGGCCTTGAAGAAGGCGTGATTGACCAAGTGGAGCATGCCGGCAGTGAAGCCCACGCCGTTGTGCGTCTCTACATACAGGATGCCGCCAGCGCCGAGGGCTAGGAACATGTACCCCAGTTGGCTGAGCGTAGAGAACGCGAGTACCCGTTTGATGTCAAGCGCCGTCAGGGCCATGGTGGCGGTGTACACGGCAGTGATACCACCAATCACACCGACGACCACGAAGGTGTCGGGGTTGACGAGGAACAGGGGCCATGAACGTGCCACGAGGAATACCCCGGCCTTGACCATGGTGGCCGCGTGGATGAGGGCACTCACGGTGGTGGGGCCTTCCATGGCATCGGGCAGCCAGATGTCCAGGGGGAATTGCGCGGACTTGCCCACAGCGCCGCCGAAGATCAGGAGGGCGGCCGCGTACAGGACGCCTTGGTGGTCCGCGAGGTGGGGGTCCGTGAAGATCTCCCGGTAGTTCAGGGTCTTGAACGTGATGAGCAGCAAGAAGAGGCCCACCATGAGCAAGATGTCGCCGAGCCTAGTG
>JBFJXU010000206.1:0-3468 GCA_041622975.1 Thermoplasmatota archaeon | reverse complement strand
CCGGCAGCACCTCGTGGACCGCCTGGAGGCCCTTGGATTCCAGGTGGAAGTGCGGACATACGAGGCGGGGCCGCGCGGCGCACCCGGGTCTGACGAAGCGGGTGTCGAGATGTCAGCCATTGTAGCCACACTGGAGGGCAGCGAATTCCCGGACCGGCGCATTGGATTGGTGAGTCACTATGACACCCAGACCCTGACCTTGCAAGGCGCCTACGATGATGCTAGTGGCGTGGCGGCCGAGATGGCAATCTGTGAAGCGTTGACCGCCGTGCAATTGCGCCATACCTTGGCGTGCATCTTCTTCGACGGCGAAGAACAGGGTCTCGTCGCCTCTGACCTCTATGTGGACGACGTTACCGAGGGCGACGAGGACTTCGTGTACGACATCGTCTTTGGCTACGACATGACCGGCATCAATTGGCCTGGGCATGAGTGGAAAATGTACGTGATGACTGGTGATGCGGACTGGGTGCCTATCCTCAAGCCCGTCGCCGAGCGCGTAATGCACGAGCAACTCGCTTACCCGATGAGTGGCGTGGAGGTCCTGGATACCCACGACCGCAACTCGGATGAACGACGATTCCGCGATGTGGGTATCCCGATCTACCGGTTTGCTGGGGGGCGCCATGCGGCCGACTACGACGCATATCACATGCCCCACGACACAGTGGATCACGTGTATGAAGTGACTGCCGGTCGCTCCAACTTCGAGCAGGGCTTTGCCACCGTCGTTGACGGAAGCCTGGCCCTGATCTTGGAAGTGGACTCCGAGATGCCCCGCATGCCGTAGCACTCGTCATAGTCGAGCGGCTGGTGCTCCGGCGAACGCTTCAAGTGAATCGCTGCATGCTCCACGGGCATGCGAATCATCGTGCTAGCTCTACTTGTTGGAAGCGTCGCCGGCGCTGGTTGTCTGGATGAAGAAGGAGACCTATCGGGCGGGCAAGGCCAGGAAGCATCCAGTCGGATGGGGGCCTCGGTCAGTTTTACCGGTAATGGACAGTGGACTGGTGAAATCGACTCAAAGCAGGTGGAGTGCGACACCGATGGGCATGTGTCCTTGACGGTCAACGGCCAGGGAACCTTGCATTTCCAAGTCCTGGATGGCAACGGGACCACCATTGCTGAGGATGAATTCTCGGGTCAGGGGCAGGATGCATTCCAGCATGACTTGATGGGTGACGCCGGAGTATGGGAAGTCCGCCTGACTGCGGGCAATGACGACTTGTTGTCGTTTGGTGGGTACCAGGGTCAGTATGCTGGCCAACTGAACTGCTGAACCATTGGCGAATCTAGGCGCCTGCGGCCGCTGTCTCCAAGTAAAAGGCGGCGGCTTGCATCTAGCCGGGCCGCTTGCAGCACCGGGCACGGCTAAATGGGACGAAGTAAAGGTCTCCTTATGGCGCTCACTCCCGCGCAGAAGGAAGGACTTCGTTCCGCGTACGTGACATTGGTTGAACAAAACCCCTTGAGTCCCGGGGCCAGGCGGGCGGTCGTCGAGCACGTGCTTGGTGGCACGGATGGCCTGTGGTGGCTCGCCGATGAGGTGCCCGACGCGGCTCGTCTTTTGCAGGCGCGCCTGCGAGACCTTGCCCTGGATGAGCAGACCTTTGTGGCGGCCATTAAGGATGGTCGGCCGGGGTCTCTTGCTCAAGCCGCTGGTGGGAGGTATGGTGCCTGCGTGGACCTGGTATCCTTTGGGACCCTGGCAGACATTATGCGGAGGGGGTCTGCATGAAGGGGCTCGACCGGGCTTCTCGAAAGGTCTTGGGTGCGCTCGCCAATGCCCCGGTTCAGGGGATTGCTGAAATTGCTGAGGCGACGCATCTTGCTGCGGATGTTGTATCTGATCGCCTGGATCGCCTGCACCGAGAGGGCGTCATTCGCGGTGTGCGCCTCGACCTTGACATGGACCGCCTTGGTGTGCCACACGAATGCATGGTCACTGGAGTCCCTTCGGACAAGACCACTCGGGAGGCGCTGGATGCTCTCTGTCAGGCGCCGGGCGTCACGAGGGCGTGGACCCTGGCCGCTCGCCGCTCCGTAGCATTCATGGTACGTTTGGCAGGTCTGTCGGACGTGGAGGCGACTGTTGCTCGCATGGCGCAAGAGGCCGGCTTGACTGATGTGCAGGTGGATCTGGTGGTGGACACGCTGTTCGATGCGCCAGTCCACGCCGCCGACCAGATTTTTGATTCAAGCAGGACTCAACAACATTCTGCCTAATGGTTTGTCAGTTGCGATGTTGGATATAATCAGATTGGTCGCGCGAAAATGGCTTAGTATCTGAAGTGGATGTGCTGGTTTGTCCACGGCCCCGGGAGGGGCTGGGAGGAGAAAGGAGGAACCCACATGAACGCCACAAACCAGACCCGCTTGGATGCGGTCAACATTCGCATCCTACAGCATCTGACCAAAGAAGGACGTGCGACCTACAAGAGCCTGGCTGACCGCTTGCGGCTCTCTATTAACACGATTCGAGCACGCATGGAGGCAATGGAGCAGCGCGGACTCATCCGCGGCTACCGGGCCGTCATCGACGAAGAAAAGGTCGGCGCACCCGTCCATGCCCTTGCATTCTTACCCCTCGGCAACGCCGACCCCACCTCCGTCCCCTTGCCCGAACACTCGACCATCCGGGACGCCTACCGGACCAACAATGGCTTCGGCCTCATCCTGGAAATGGTCGGTGCCAGCATCGACGACCTCAGCCACGTGCTACAGGAACATGTCTACCCGCTGGGCTTCGGCCGCGCCGATTTCCTTGCCCTCGCCAACCCCCACAGCGAACGCATCGACGTCACGGTGGCCGGAGGTGAACAGGTTGCGATTACCGCCTGAACAACTAAGCGATCTCGACAAGGAAATCATCGACATCCTCCGACAGGACGGCCGCACCACGATTCGCAGTTTGGCGGAGCAAGTGGGTGTCCCGGAGACCACGGCGCGGGACCGCGTTCACCGCCTCGAAGAAACCGGCGTCATCCTTGGGTATCGATCCATCATCGACCACCAAAAAGCTGGGTTCCCCATCATGGCCCTAGCTCTCATCGATGTGCCGGACGACCACTTGAGCCAATTCCGTGACCACATGGCTAGCACCCCGACGATTATCTCGTGCAACGAGATTACGCACCGGCCGGGTGGCTTTGCCATCAAATTGGCCGCGCGGTCCACGGAGCGCCTGACCCACGCCATTAATCAGTGGCAGAAGCGCTTCGAAGTCAACGTTCGCAGCGTCAGCACCCTTGACCCACTCCGCCCCACTCCCGTAGGCCTCGACGAGGTCGAGCGGGAACGCTCCATGCTTGGCATCCTGCGCAGCGCAGGCTGACCAAGCAATGGATCGCTGGGTTGGTGCGGGCGTACTGGCAGGCATCCAGTATGTCCGCACCACCAGCCCGGTGGTTCAATGAAAACCACGCACAATTTTTGTTGAAAGTGACCCCTGGCGGCCCCATATAGGGT
>JBFJXU010000205.1:0-3529 GCA_041622975.1 Thermoplasmatota archaeon | reverse complement strand
GCGCATCGAGAAGGGCCACCTCCGCGATGTCCAGGCAGCCATCGCGAAGGACCCCCGTGTGGTCGCCGTGTACGACATCACGGGCGACTGGGATGGCCTGGTCATCGCGCGCTGCAAAGGCCGCGCCGACTTGGACGACTTAGCCAAGACCACCCTGAGCCAAGCCCACATTCAGCGAACACACACCATGGTGGCCCTCAAAACCGTGCATGAAGACATGACGCCGCGCTTCTAGGCACCAAGGCGCAAGTAGCAGAGGTTTTTCATCCACCCCGCACTCGACCGCTCGGGAACGGCGCCGTTTGTACCTCTTTGAATCCCTGCAAGCCCAAATCGGCATCTTGGTGGTGCTTCTGGCCGGGTCGGCCTTTTTCTCCATGTCGGAGACCGCCATTACCAGTACGGACCCGGTCCAGATTCGCGGCCGAGCCGAACACGGTGACCGCCGCGCCCGGCGCTTGCTGAAACTACTCGAGCACCCCGAGAAAGTACTCACCACGGTACTCGTGGGGAATAACTTGGTCAACATCGGTGCCAGCGTCCTGTCAGGCCTAGTGGCCACGCAACTCTTGGGTGCTCTTGGCCCAGCGGTGGCCGTGGGTGTGATGACATTCTTCATCCTCGTCTTTGCCGAGATTACTCCTAAGACCCTCGCGGTCCACCATTCGGAAGCCATCAGCATGCGCGTGGCCCTGCCGCTACGCATCATCCAACTTTCCTTGACGCCGTTCGTGTGGTTCTTCAGCCTCATGGCCCGCGTCATTCTCGCAGCCCTCGGCGTACGCAACTTGGAGAAGGACCCCTTCGTAGTCACACAAGCCCAGATCGAGAACCTGGTGCGGGTAGGAGCAGCCGAAGGCGAAGTGGAGCACTTCGAACACAAGGTCATCACGGAGGTCTTCGATTTCACGGAGACCCCCGTCCGCCGCGTGGTCACGCCCACATCTGAAGTACACCACCTCCCCAAGGAGGCCCGGCTCATGGAAGCCCTCGAAATCAGCCGGCAAACGGGGCACAGCCGCATCCCCATTATTGACGGCGATTTCGACCACGTCCTCGGCTTCGTGCACGCCAAGGACTTGCTGCAATTCAACGACGAAGCGCTCCTCAATGAACCCGTCACGGACGCCGTCCGGGCGGTGCTCATCGCCCACCACTCAACACCCGCCGACCGCGTGTTGGCTCGTATGCAGCGAGAACGCAAACTCATGGCCATCATTCAGGATGACGACGGCCACAGTATCGGCATTGCTACCGTCGAGGACCTCCTCGAGGAACTGGTGGGCGAGATTCATGATGAATTCGACGAAGACCCCAGCAAGGCCAGCAACCGAGAACACGGCGCATCGGCAACGTAGGCCAGGCTAACGCCGTCAGGGCCGTCCTTTGCGGACCCCATGGCGATCTGGGCGCGGGCCATCTCGGCGCGGACCCTATTGTTTGCGCGCGATCACGTCACGGGCCGCTGCTTCCACAGCAGCCGCCGACAAGCCATACTTGTCCATGAGTGATTGACCACTGCCAGACTCACCGAAGGTGTCCTGGGTGCCCACGCGGCGCACGGGCACCGGGTAGCGCTTGGCCAGCGATTCTAGGCAGGCCGAGCCAAAGCCGCCGATTACATTGTGTTCTTCGGCTGTGACGAGGCACCCAGAGGTTCGGGCCGCCGCTTCAAGCGCCTCGTGGTCCATGGGCTTGATGGTGGGGAAGTGAAGGTGGCCCGCATCCACGCCGTCGGCTCGCAGGGCGGCCACGGCATCGATGGCGTAGCGCGTCATGGAGCCCGTGGAGCACACGGTTACGTCGCTGCCCGGGTCAGTGAGCGTGAGAGCTTTGCCCACTTGGAATTCCTCGTAGCGTTCGAACAGGATGGGTTCGTCACTGCGGCCACACCGAACGTAGGCTGGACCGTCCTTGCCGACGGCGGCCTTGAGAACGGGGTCCATTTCGGTGGCGTCGGCGGGGGCGAACACCCACATGTTGGGGAGCATTCGCATGAGGCCGATATCTTCCAGCATTTGGTGGGTGGCGCCATCGCCACCAACACTGATGCCAGCGTGCGTGGCGTAAATGGTGACATCATGGTTTGCGTAGGCCACGGACTGCCGGATGACGTTGTAGCACTGGCCAGTAGCAAACGTAGCAAACGTGGCTGCGACGGCTTTCTTGCCGGCCGCGGCGAAGCCGGCGGCGACGCCCATCATGTTCTGTTCGCTAATGCCCATGTCGAAGAAGCGGTCCGGGAACTGTTGCCC
Source organism: Thermoplasmatota archaeon (assembly GCA_041622975.1). Classification (GTDB taxonomy): domain Archaea; phylum Thermoplasmatota; class E2; order JACPAO01; family JAHFTW01; genus JBFJXH01. The sequence goes on along the minus strand of JBFJXU010000205.1, from coordinate 1,274 downwards.
GAAGCGCACCGTTTTGGTGCTCAAGGCGAGGTCGGCATCAAGGACCACGACCCGCTCATCATGGCGGCCAATGTCAATGAGCACTTGGCTGGCGGCGTCACGCAGGCTCTTCTTGTGGATGAACTCCGGGTACTGTTCGACCTTCATGCCATGACCTCCTTGCCGGCAGCCGGGTTTTGTCCAATTTCTGGCATGGCTTCACCGGCCTCCTGCATGGCGCGTTCGGCGTCCTCCAATTCAATCCGGAGTTCCTCGGTCGCGATGGCGTACTCGTCCGGGTTACAGGGCCGACCATGGAAACTGATGCTGCCCTCCATGAAGCTCACGCCCTTGCCCTTGATGGTGTTCATGAGGATGAGAATCGGTTTGCCCTTGCCCGCCAAGGCGTCGGCTTGGTCAAGAGCATCTAGGATGGCCCCCATGTCGTGACCGTCGATCCGGATGATGTGCCACCCGAAGGCTTCGTACTTGGCGCCGATGTCCCGTAGCGCCATGATGTCCTCCGTCGCGCCATCAATCTGCAAGCCGTTGCGGTCGAGGATACCGATGAGGTTGTCTGCCTCGTAGTGGGCAGCGGCCATGGCGGCCTCCCAGATTTGGCCCTCCTGCTGTTCTCCATCTCCCATCATGCAGTACACGCGGTAATCGCGCTTATCGAGACGCGCCGCGAGTGCCATCCCGAGAGCCCCACTGAGACCTTGGCCGAGGCTGCCCGTCGTGTACTCGAGGCATGGCAACTTGGCCTTGCACGGGTGACCCTGCAGGCGGCTGTCCATGCGACGGAAGGTGAAGATTTCGTCGTGGGGCATGTACCCGGATTGAGCCAAGGCGCTGTAGAGGACGGGGCAGGCATGGCCCTTGGATTGGACGTAACGGTCCCGGTCGCCCCAAGCAGGGTCTTCGGGGTCATGGCGCATGTGGTGGAAGAACAGGGCAGTCACCATGTCGGTGGCGGACAGCGACCCTCCAATGTGGCCGCTGTTGGCCTTCGTTACCATGTCAACCACGTCCTTCCGAATACGGGCGGCGTGTAAGGCTAAGCGGCGCAGGGTGGCATCCCGGGACTCCACGGCCGCGGCAGCCTTCGACCCGTTTTAAGTGCGGGGACACCACCCCTGTGTTTCGACGATTGGCCCGCCCCTCGCCATGCCTGCCACAACCTTGATACCGGACACCAGGTGAGAAGCGCCCATGCGCTTCCTGCTTGCTCTTGCAGTAGTTGGTGTGGCCCTTTCTGGGTGCCTCACCGGCGACGACGCCGACAACAATGACTC
>JBFJXU010000204.1:0-3530 GCA_041622975.1 Thermoplasmatota archaeon | reverse complement strand
CTCGACTCGCATGGCTTAAGCGAAACCCAATAGCAGTGGCCGCTGGCAGGATCAACCAGAATTGTCCCCACGTGAGTGGGGTGTTACACACTTCTTGTTGTCCGATTAGGAATCAGCGGACCGACCGGGTATCACCGAAGCAATACCTGGCCTTTCTTTCACCTTGATATCTATGGTCTTGTTGCGTATTCTAGCATGTGAGGTCACGCCGCCCGGCTCGAGAGAGCCCAGCGTCGGGTTTCACATCCTTTCTCGTGTGGCGATGGCTGGATGGACTGTTTCATCGTGGGCAAAAAGCCCCCTTGCAGTCCAACGGACCATCGCGTCTGACCGGTGACATGCCGATGCATGCCCCGGATGGCGGCCGAAGAAGGCCCCCTATATGAGTGTTGCCCCCGTTGCGTCGAAGACGCCATCGGCGGTCGCCGAACACTCCTGCTCGACGAGGGCGACCATGTAGATCGCCGCCCCAGCGCGCACCAGGTGCATGCGGGGAAGGCGGCCGACATGAGGCCCCTATATGAGTGTTGTGCCGCAAGGCGGCCCAACACTTCCCTCCAGCGCCCGAGGGCGCAGTTGGGTGCGTATGACCCCGTTGCCGGGGCGGATTGCCGCCGACTTAGGTGGGGTATATGAGCGCTTGGGTGCCCGAAGGCGCCCGTCATGCCCATCCCGCCCGAGTCGCCCCGGGGGGATGGCGGCCGACCCAGGTCCCCTATATCAGCCTTTGGTGCCTTGGCTCCGGCGGAGGGCCGCCAACTCTACTGGCAAGTCCTCCACCGCCTTGGCATGGGCCCACAACGCTAGGCGCCGGCGATGGGTGGCATCGGTCTTGACTCGCCCCACCAAGCAGTCAGCAAGCCTTCGGTGCAGCCGGCCGCCTGTGCGATCCCAATCAGTTAGCAGGATAATCTGGCCACCCAGCGGCAGGCGCGCCACGAGTTCATCCGCCAGGTCCACCAAGGAGAGTCCTCGATTGATGATCTCGTGACGGCCGCCGACGCCCAGAATATCCAGTGCGGCGGCATCTTTGAGGCCCTCCACCACCACCAGGTTACCAGCAGCGGCCCGACGAAGGCGGTGGAGTGCCTCTTCCAACCCCGCGAGGCGCTCACCGTCACTCACAGACATGTAGATAGGACCTCCACGACGCGGTCCCGGACGGCCCCGCGAACCAGGATGTCCTTACTTCGTGCCTGTTGGCCAGCCCTAAGGACCACCTGGGCCCGTGGTACACGGAGAAATGCCGCAACTAGGTCAAGCGCTGCATCGTTAGCCCGGCCATCCTTGGCCGGCGCGGACACTGCAAGGCCCAAGCGGCCGCGCCATGGGTCATACCCATCTGGAAAGCGATGGCCCGAGGCGCCGGGACGCGCTTGAATCCGCAGTAACACGCCGTCCGCGTGCTCCTCGACGGCATCCTGCCAGGCCACGTCACCGTGTAGCATCTAGGCCATTTTAGTGAGTGGGAAGGTGATAGAGCGCCATGCTCAGGTCGAATTCATCGACTGAGAAGCCTTGGACATCATGGGCACCAAGCGGCGTATCAATCGAGGTGGGCTCTGCATGGCACTGGTCATCCATGAGTGCAGCTGCTAGCGATCCCTGCCGGAATCTGCAATCGGCGGCGCCCTGCAGGACTTGCCCAAGCACTTCATACTCGAAGAAAGCCAAGCCATCATCAACCGACCGCCACGAACGGAATGTCACGATTTCACCCCCTGCTACTCGGTAGGGCACAGGGTGAGTACCTTGCACCTGCAACTCCGCCATTAACCCCGCATCGTCAAACATGATACCGGCAGCAGACAACGGTTCAGCCTCGACCCGGCCAAGGCCCGGCAATACTGACCAGCCGATGTCCTCGATTTGTTCCCGCCATAGGCCCTCGGAGTAGTGTTCCAATTCATACCAGGTAACGTCGGCATCGCGACCCGCGTGACCCCCGGCGGGGTCGGCGACGCGGACAGCCAGGAACCCGACGCCTTGGCGGTGGCGGTCCGGCCAAAGGCACTCAGCCCCCACCAGGTATACGGCAGCATGGTGTGTGACCGCCGGCCCCCCAAGGTGCTGTTCGAAGCCTAGGACCTGGAAGCCTGCCGGCACGAACGGGTCAACGCGTTCCTTAGGTACGTGAGCCATCAGGACAACGGCATCGCACTCGTACCCCGCCCAGTGGCCTTCAGCCTTGAGCGTGCCGCCCATGAAGAGAGTCTCTGGATTCACATCGGTGCAGCCAGCAAAAGGCACGACGACCGCCAGGGCCAGCACCAAGGTCACAATCCGAGTCACGTGGTGCTCGACTGATGGAGCATGATGGACGTTGACTGAAGGTGTGGCGAAGGGCTATCAAGGACGACCGCCACATCATCACCCCCGACCCGAAGACGCCCCCGAGGCCGCTACGCGGACTGTGAAGGGGCGTGCAATGGCCGGGGTACAAGGCTCCCGCAAAACGTCGCGTTGACTTCATGATACGCGGTACCACGGGACGCCGACACACCGGCTTCGAGCCGGAACCCCTGGACGTGCCCCACTGGGGCGGGTCCCCCACCAAGCCTTCAGACGAGACGTCACGCAATGCGGTGGGGACAACCACGGACCAGGACACGGCCGCGACCACGCGACAGCCTCCCCGGCGTTCCGTCTGCTGCCCCGCTTCGGCTGGGTTCGGGCGCCGGATGATGCCGCACCCGGGTCAGAGTCCCGACTGCATCGTCATCGATGCTGGATGAACGGGCTTGTTACGGGGGCGGGCAGCGGCCACTTCTTTGTCTCATTCACTCCGCCCCACGCGCCTTATGAACGGTATGTGAGTGGCGGCGCCATGCGCATCTGGGTAGTGGACAACGGCGGCCAGTGGACCCATCGAGAGTGGCGGGTCCTGCGGTACCTCAAGCAGGAAACCCAGATGGTGGACAACACGACGCCGGTCGCTGAACTTCAAGCCGCCGAACTTGATGGCCTGCTGCTGTCGGGTGGCGCGCCCCGCGTCGGCGTGGACGGCGAATTGGGCAACTGTGGCGACTACATCGATCAACTGGATATCCCCATCTTGGGCATCTGCGCCGGCCACCAATTCATGGCGCGCCACTTTGGTGGGAGCGCGGCGCCGGGCAAGGAACCCGAGTTCGGTGCCGTCGAGATGACCGTCCAGGAACCAGGGGAAATCTTGGCCGGGGTGCCCAGCCCTACCACGGTATGGGCAAGCCATCACGACGAGGTAGACCGAGTCCCCGACGATTTCCGGGTGCTTGCATCAAGCCCCACATGCCCAGTGCAAGTGATGCGCCATAACGATCGGCCCCTGTTTGGCATGCAGTACCACCCCGAAGTAGAACACACGGCCGCCGGCGTGCGCATGTTCGAGAATTTCATCGACATCTGCCAGAACCATAGCGACCGGTAAGTGCGGGCGCGGGGCTGGAACTCGATGCGCAGCCTTTGAAGTAGGGCGCTGGGTTGTGGACCCGTGAGCGGCCAACAGGTCTTACCCCCACAGAGCCGTGCATTCTTCTATGTCCTGCTGG
>JBFJXU010000203.1:0-3538 GCA_041622975.1 Thermoplasmatota archaeon | reverse complement strand
GTGTGAGTCGCTCGTTCATCGGCCATTTTGCTGGCCAATGTTCGCTGCCAGATGAGGCGGTAGAGTTTGGCTTCGTCGCCGGAAAGTCCGGCGCGGTCAGGGTGCGTGAATTCTTCCCCGGCTGGCCGAATGGCTTCGTGGGCTTCCTGGGCACCCTTGTTCTTCTTGGACTGGAATCGCTTGGGTCCGGCGTAATAGGCGTCACCGAATTCGGCGAGCACGGCGGCCTTGGCGCCGTCAATGGCTTCGTCGCTGAGCGCCGTTGAATCCGTACGCATGTACGTGATGAGCCCGTTTTCATAGAGGCGCTGGGCAGCCCGCATGGTATCGCGAGCGCTCAAATTGAATCGGTTGTTGGCTTCAATTTGCAGGGTGCTCGTGATGAAGGGAGGGTACGCCTTGCGTCGGCGTTCCTTCTGGGAGACGTCAGTGACGCGCCAGGCGGCCGACTTGGCCCGCGTGGCGAGGTCCCGCGCCGCGTCTTCCTCCAACAGAACCACGTCGGCATCGGCGGCAATCTTGCCAGTATCATCATCGAAGTCCTTGCCGGTGGCTACGCGGCGGCCGTTCACCGTGACGAGGCGCGCATCGAAAGGACCGCCGTGGTCGAGGTCGGCGGTGAGGCCCCAGTAGGACCCTTTGACGAATGCCATGCGTTGCCGTTCGCGTTCAACCGCGAGACGCACGGCCACCGACTGAACGCGTCCAGCCGACAGATTGCCACCCACCTTCTTCCACAGCAGCGGTGAGAGTGCGTACCCGTAGAGGCGATCCAGGATTCGCCGAGTTTCCTGGGCTTCCACGAGTCCCATGTTGAGGTCCCGAGTGTTCTCCAGGGCTTCCAAGACCGCTTTCTTAGTGATCTCGTTGAACACCATTCGGCGTACTGGTACCTTGGGGTTGAGGGCCTCAACCAAATGCCAGCTAATGGACTCGCCTTCGCGGTCCTCATCAGTTGCCAGTAGGAGTTCGTCGGCATCCTTCAACTTCTTCTTGAGCTGCGTGATGACCTTGCCCTTCCCCCGAATCGTGATGTACAACGGATCGAAGTCAGCGTCCACGTTGACACCGTAATCGGCCCAAGGGGCATCCTTGTACTTGGCCGGAATTTCCGACTTCTTTGCCGGCAAGTCGCGGATATGCCCGACGCTGGAGTCAACGTCGTAACCCGGCGGAAGGAAGCTCTTGATCTTCTTGACCTTGGCCGGCGACTCGACGATGACCAGTTTGGACATGGGGGTTGCCGTCCAGACCGGGTGCTGTTGAAAGGCGTTGTGTGGTGGCTCACCGGTTAGGCGAACCCGCGCAGGGCCTCGTCGCCTAGGGTGTCTCCGGTGTAGCGGAAAATCCAGAGACCGGTGGCGCGGTCCGAGCCGTAGATGTAGCCGTCCACTACGTTGACGTCCCAGGTGGACAGGATGGCGTTGCCTACTTCGTCGTCTTCGACGATGGGTGTGCGAGCCAGGTTGTAGCCAAGAATTGCTCCCTGGTTGTCGCCGGCCAGGATTTCGCCAAGGTCCAAGACCCAGACACCGGCGTGGTTGTACGTGAGGTAGATGCGCACATCGTCCGGGGCTACGTCGGCCCCAATGGGGGCCACTTGCCATTGGTGCGTTGTGAGGAACAAACCTTGACTGTCGTGTTCACCCGGGTGGAACCATTCACCGACCAATTCGAGTTGGCCGAAGTCGTCTGCCTTGAGGACCCAGAGGCTGGGTACGGTGCCTTCACTGGTGTACTCGGGGCTGGCGATGATGTAGCGGCCATCTGTGGTGTCGAAGGCCATGGCGGTGTGTACATTGCCATCGTAGTGGGTGGCGCCTTCGCCTTTCCAGGCACCTACTTCCGTGACCAGGGGGGCGTCCGTGATGTCAATGACGCGTAGGCCGCTGTCCCAGTGGCTTACCATCATGTACGAGTTGCCTTGGCCGAAGGCACCGGCTTCGTGGTAAGCAGTCATGTCGTGGGGACCACTAGAGAACCCGCCGAGGCCGATCAGGCCACTGGGGGCAGGGACGCCGTTCTCCTCGGGGACGTAGTCAATGAACCCCAAGTTCACGAAGCCACTACCTCGTTCTATGAGGTAACCACGAACATGCTGGCTGATGCAGAACACGGCGTCTTGGGTGTCGGCCACCTGCACGGGGTCAAGCATGTGGCAGCCCAGTTGGCTGTCTAGGGCACTGCCCATGTAGATGGGGACGGCGGGGTCGGTCACATCGTAGACCGTGAAGCCAGCGCTTGCTGTGAAGGCAGTGCCGCCGACCATTTCGGGGCTCGGAATCGACTGGCTGGCGGTGTAGAGAACGCGACCATCGTCACTGAATTTGACGTCCGTGATGTACGTACCAGACTGCTCAATGGTCGAGAGGACTACCGGTTGCGCGCGGTCAGAAATGTCCAGGATGTACACCATGGGTTGTTCGCCGTTGCCGAGCACGGCCACAGCGCCTAGGTCCAGGTCACCTCGCATGTCGATCTCGCCAATGTAGCCGTGCGGGTCGCCGTCCCGTAGGTCATGGTGGCCAATGGGCGGAAGGCTGCAGGTGCGCTTGTTGTACGTGCTGTGGTCCCAGGCTACGCCACGGTCGTCAACAATGGGGTCCACGGTGGTGAGCAGAATCTCTACACCTTCAACGTCAAAGTCCGTGAGCGGGCAGTCGTTGCCCGTGGCATCTGTCCCGTCTCCACCTTCATCTTCCAAACAGCCAGCAAGCGTGGTCAAGACCAGGGCCGCAGCAAGCAGTACACGCATGGCCGCCGCGACTCCAGGCCGCTTGAAAGCCGTTCACCCATCAGGCCCGGTATACGAGGCGCGTGCGGCCCACCTGGATGATATCCCCCGCGTGCAGACGCTGCCCCGGAGCCTCGATGGCGGCGCGGTTGAGGAAGGTGGCATTTCGCTGCGCGACGGGGACTAGCGCTCGGTTTCGGCCACGCCGCTCTACCCGTGCATGCTCTTTGCTCACGAAGGGATCGTAGGCCAAGTGAATTTCACTCCCCCTGGCTCGACCGATGCTCCACGGCCCCGGGCCATCCAGGGACACCATGGTTCCGGCGAAGGGGCCGTTCACGCAGACCATGCCGGGCCCGTCGGGCCACTCAGGAGGCTCAGGAATGACATCGTCGGTGGCCAGGAACGTCTCCTCGTCATCCGCCATCACCCCCAGAGAATTGAGGGTGTCCAGCAAAACGAAGAGCCTGCTTGGCTCCAGTCGGAAGACCGTAACCGGCGTGCCACCTTCCTTGATCTGGTAGGCAACGACGAGACCTGCATCCTCCAACGCCCGAAGGTGGCCTCGCACGGACTGCCGTGAGATGGGCCGCCCTTCGGGGCCGTTGAGGCGGATTTCACTCAGACGGTGGGGGACCTGGAGGATTCGGAGGAGGCGAAGGCGGCCGGGTGCGGCGATCGCCTTCGTCCACCCCGCCAGTCGCTCGTAATCGACCACAGCCATGTAACGACCCAATGGCATGAGGGTTTGCCCATGCGTGGCTTCTATCAAGGCGCCCTGCCGTGCTTGGGGCAGGTGGCGCC
>JBFJXU010000202.1:0-3540 GCA_041622975.1 Thermoplasmatota archaeon | reverse complement strand
CCCACCGGCATCCCCATTGCCAGTGCCGTCCGCTACAGCCACTTCTGGGACCCCGACCTCGGCCAAGTGACCGTGTCCGTGCAGGTCCGCGCCTGGCGTGGCACGGTATGAACCACCTTAAGGCCCAAGGCACCAGTCGCCAAGTGTGATGGAAGCCGTGATGCTCGTGGCAACGGGCATGTTGGTGTTCGCCGCGATCAGCGACCTTGCCATTCGGCGCGTGCGCAACCTCGTTTGGATTCCTTTCCTTGCTGCAGCGGTGCCCGTACAGATCACTGCGTTCGTTGAACACGGCTGGTGGCCCCTGGCCGCCGCCGCGACCATCAACTTGGCAGCATACATTCTGTGGCGATTCGGCCTTCTCTATGGCGGCGCCGACGCCAAGGCAATCATGGTGCTAGCATGGCTGGCCCCCGTTTATGGCGAGGCCAACCGACTGCAATTGCTACCCGCAGTGGATACGCTGCTCAACGCCCAGATCCTCACTTTGGCATACCCGTTGGTCCTCTTCGCCGTCAATGCGGCCCAAGGAACCTTCCATCCCCTCATGGCGTTCGGCCGGCCCATGGATGTGGCCGAGGCCAAGGCGCGCAAGGTGTTCCCCATGCATCATGTGGACGAGGGGCAACTCAAGACGAGGCTTCTGGCCCGCCGCGGCGACGACCCCCTAGAGGTGTACCGGTGGTGCGAGGCCAACGGTGTTGCCAAAGTGTGGACCACGCCGAAGATTCCGTTCATGGTGCCTCTTCTCTTCGGTTTCTTGGCGGCGTGGGTATGGGGTAACGCCCTCATCTTCGTCATGTTGGCGTAGTCACGTCAAGGCCTGCACGACCCGGTACACTTCCTGACCGAGCCACGCAGCAAAGGCGATGAAGAAGAGAACGACGACGGAACGTACGAGCCAAACAGGTTCGTCCACAAGGCAGGCACGAAGCCACCCTTCTTGAAGGCCGCCGGGCTGGCCGCCGCCGTGACGGACCATCCCTTCACCGCTGCTCAGGAAGTCGTCGGCGACATGGACGCCGTATTGGCAAAGGCGGCTGCCGGCGAGCGACCCAAGGCGTACATTGGCTTCGAGCCGTCCGGAACAGCACACATTGGATGGATGGTCTGCACGCAGACCATCCAGGAAATGGTGGATGCGGGCTTCGATGTCACCATCTTGTTGGCTGACTGGCATGCCCAGATCAACGACAAGTTAGGCGGCGACCTGGCCGCCATTCGTCGCTGCGGCGAGTACATGATGGATGCATTCGAGGCCCTTGGGGTATCCCGTGACAAGGTCACGTACCATTGGGCCCAGGAGTTCGCCGAAGATGCGGACTACTGGGCGACCGTGATTGGGGTGGCGAAGAACACCACGCTCAAGCGCATGCGTCGAGCCATGACCATCATGGGCCGCGGTGAGGATGAGGCCGACGGGGACATGAGCAAGTTCCTCTACCCTGCCATGCAAGTGGCTGACATTTTCCACATGGGCATCGACTTGGCGTACGGCGGCATGGACCAACGCCATGCCCACATGCTGGCCCGGGACGTGGCCAAGAAAATGGGCTACGAACCCCCGGTCGCCTTGCACACGGGATTGGTGCCGAGCCTGGCAGGTGGCCGCGGTCGCATGGACCCGGCCGAAGTGAAGATGAGCAAATCCGACCCTAACTCGGGCATCTTCCTCCATGACACCGCCAAGCAAGTCCAAAAGAAACTCAACAAGGCCCACTGCCCGGCCGGTGACGCCGAGGACAACCCTGTCCTGGACCTGCTAAGCATGGTCATCTGGCCGCGCCTGACGGATGGATTCCACATTGACCGGCCCGAGAAGTTCGGTGGACCCCTCCACTACGATTCATGCCAAGCCGTCGTGGATGCATTCACGGCCGGCGACTTGCACCCCATGGACCTCAAGAACGGGGTGGCTGCCGCCATGAACGTCTTGCTCGACCCCGTGCGCGCTTACTTCGAAGAACACCCGGACAACCTGGATTTCATCGAGGGCCTGAAGGTCACGCGGTGAGTCTTCGGGCGATGGACACGACACCCGAATCCAAGCCATTGGAGGACCTGCCAATCGCATTGCCGAATTGGGTTCCATCACTGGTTGCGGCAGGTGCTATGACCGCCGTGGCGTTCGGCTGGATCGAGTGGATTGCACACCCATGGGGCTGCGACCTGGGCTGTGTAGGGCACTTTGTCTTCATCCCCGTATGGACTCTCGTGGGTGCCTGGGCGGGGTGGCCGCGAGCGGGAAAATGGTGGCACTCGTGGGTCGGGGTTTCCATCGGTGCAGTCGTTGGTTTCGCGTTTGCAAAAGAGATTGCTTGGGGATTCGACGACCTGTTTGACGGGTACGGGGTCAGTCTTCCTCCATTTGGCCGACCCATAGCATTGGTGCTGATGGCCGCGGCGTGGATTGGTACCTGCTACGGCTCCTGGCGCATTTTTCAGCGCGACGGGCGCAGGCGAAGGCCGGGTGCCTAATCTACGAGTGCGTCCATCAAGTCCGCTCGAGTTCGAGCAGCCTGCCACGTCTGCATGATTTGACTGGGGTGCAACCCACCTGCCTCAGCCACCCAGTCAAGTGCCGGGTCGTAGATGATATCCCACAGCATGAGGCCACCGGCAGGTGCTGGTCGAAACGTGTGGTGATGCTGCCCGGTTTCGAGTCCTTGTTCTAGGTCGTCCATCGTTGCATCGCCCCGGGCAATTGCCAGCGCGGCACCCACCATTCGTCGTACTTGGTTCCAGAGGAATGATGGGCCCTGCACAGTGAACACCCAGGCGTCGTCACGCTTGACCTCGAACGATTTGATGGTGCGGTGCGGATCGCGGCCCTCCTCCACGCGAGCAAATGCCCCCATGTGGTGAGTGCCCCTGAAGGCCTTGCAGGCGCGGCGTATGATGGCTTCATCTTCTCCGGCGTACGGCGCGATGTAACGGTACGTGCGCTTGGCGGCAAAGCGTGGATTCCAGTCAGGGTCCACGGCGGCAACTCCCGTGACCCAGACGCCCGGCGGCAATCGGCTATTGAGGGCAGGGACCAAGCCGCGTAGGGTTCGGTCGAAGGTAACTTTGGCCACGTTCATGCGCGCCGATACGCCCGCGTCCGTACGGCTCCCCGTCCGCCATGTGCCTTCCACGGAGCCTTCCGCCCGGCACGCATCTTGGATGTACCCTTCGACCGTGGAAGTTAACGCCGGATCGCGGGCGTACGCCTCGAAACATGAACCGTCATAGGCGAAGCGGAGAGCGACTGTGGTCGTCATTGCTGATTGAGCCACACGGTGCGCTGTGGGAAGGGTACTTCGATGCCTTCGCGGCGCAGCGCAGCTTCCAACGCCGTGGTCACTTTGTCAATGTGGCGGCGCGTGTCCTCGTACGAGTTAATCCACCAGCGCACGCGGAAGACGAGGGCTGAATCAGCCATTTCCAGGAACAAGGCGTCAATGGGCTTGCCGGGGACTAGGCCATCTACTTCGGATGTGGCATCGATGAGCGTCTTGCGGGCCCGTTCCACATCACTGCCGTAGGCGACCCCCACGT
>JBFJXU010000201.1:0-3558 GCA_041622975.1 Thermoplasmatota archaeon | reverse complement strand
GCGACACCAACGGCACCGATGAGGCTGATGAGGCTGACGACGGCGACGGAGCCGATGATCCACGGATGGGCCACGATGGGGCGGCCACATGGCTATTCATAACCATTGGCCAGAGATTATGAACTTTGGTGGCCTGGAATTCACAATGTCCGTTGTGAGCGTCAGCCTGCCCGACGACCTGGTGCGAGACATGGATGGCGCCATCGAGTCAAACTACCGTGGCCGTAGTGAATTCGTGCGCGCCGCCATCCGGGCCCACTTGTTGCCGGAAGTACCGCGCTCGGGCCACGTGCACGGCTCCGTGACCGTAACCTACCCGCACGGCGAGGAGGCGGCGGTCAGCGAGGTACGCCACGCATTCCACGACGTGGTCCTCAGCCTCATGCACACCCACTGCGAACCGGAGGTCTGCATGGACGTGCTCTTGGTGGGGGGCGACGCGGCGCGCATTACGGCCTTACACCAAGCCTTGCAGCGCATGCGCGTCGTGCGGCGGGCTGCGCTCGTAGTGATGTAATCAGCGCTGGACGGTCTTGAAGCGCCAGTCGTCGGCCTGTCGCGGCTTGAGCCACTGGCCGCCAATCTTGACGGAGCCGAGCGCCTCGATGACGCGCTCCAAGTCCTTAGCGGGCACTTCCACCACGCTCATGCGGTCCAAGATGTCGATGCGGCCCACGTCCTCCGCCGTCAATCCGGCGTTGCGGGTGAAAGCGGCCATGAGGTGACCGGGGCCAATCTGGTCAATGCGCCCTGCCTTGACGGCCACGGCGACGGTTTCATCGGTACCGTTGGGCTTGGATTCGTCTTGAGTGTCAGGCACGGTGAGCAGGAGATCTAAGGCGCGCAGCGCGACGTCGTTGGGACTCATGCCGTGTGCCAGGGCACGTTCGAGCGCGGCGGCGGCCACGGTGCCGGGCTCCAACTCGACCAAGTCCTCAATGAGGCGGTCTGCTTGGGCTTCCGCGATGTCTTCGCTCGTGGGCACTTCTATGCGTTCCAAGTGGCCCGCCACATTGCGAATCATGGCCAGGCGGCGCACGCCCTGAGGCGGCATCATGACAATAGAATCGCCCGTTCGTCCGGCGCGCCCGGTGCGGCCCGTGCGGTGCACGTAGGTCTGGGCGTCGGCGGGAAGGTCATCGTGGATGACGAGGTCGATGTGGTCAACGTCGAGGCCTCGTGCGGCAACGTCGGTTGCTACAAGGATTCGAATGCGTTGGTCTCGGAACCGTTGCAGGGTGCCTTGGCGCTGTGCTTGGTTCATGCCACCGTGCAGCGCGTCGGCGCCGAGGGCTTCGGCCAATTCCGTCACACGGTCACGCGTGCGGCAAAAGACCAGGACACCGGATGGGTCCGTGGCAAGGACGAGGCGCTGGATGGCGTCAGCGCGGCGATGCATGGGCAACACCATGAGGCGCTGCTGGACGCTTGTGGTGGCTCGTTGGTCACCGACGCGGATGGTTTCGGGCTTCTGCAAGTGGCGCGCGGCCAGTCGCTCGACGGAGGTTGGCAACGTTGCGGTGAAGAGGAGGGTTTGGCGGGGCGGCAGGGACTGGAGAATGGTGTCCAGTTCGTCGGCGAAGCCCATGGACAGCATTTCGTCGGCTTCGTCCAGGACCAACACGGCGATGTCGGAGAGGTCCACCGTGCCGCGGCCTAGGTGGTCCACGATGCGGCCCGGCGTTGCAACGATGGTCGCGTTGGGGTGTCGCTTGAGGGCGGTGACCTGGGCATGCATGGGGGCGCCGCCGATGAGGCACACCACATCGGCAGGGCTCTGCTTGCCGATGGCCTGTAGTTCACGTTGTACTTGCTGGGCCAATTCCCGAGTGGGGCACAACACGAGGCCCCGGCGGCCTTCGCGGCTGGCCTCAATGAGGGGAATCCCGAAGGCAGCGGTCTTCCCGGTACCAGTCTGGGCTTGGGCAAGGACGTCTCTGCCTGCCAGGGCGACGGGGATGGCGACCTCCTGTACGGGGGTCATTTCAGTGAATCCCATGGCCTCAATGGCAGCATGGGTATCTTGGTGGAGTGTAATCGAATCGAAGCGGGTCATAGGGTGCCCTGCCGAACCGGCTGGGCGCCCTCGGCATTTTGCCCCTGGCATGGCCTACTATTTCATGAATGGGGTGCGACGGCAACGGGTTCGAGGGGAATCCGTCGCACGACGCGACGCAGGCCCCGCATGGCGGCAAAGGCCACGTCCACGATGAGATGGCGGGTGAGGCTGTGCTTGGGGTCGAAGCGGTCCCAATGGATATCGTAGTGGCGCTCGTGGGCATGCACATGGATGCCACGGCCATCCGGAAGGGGCAGCCGATAGTGCCGCTTGCAGGACTGGAGACCTGTGCTGGTGTAGAATCCGGCATCGGTCGGGCAGTCAATGACGTGCCGAGGTACGCGGTAGCGGGCATGCAGTGGCAGGGTGAGCACAATGGTGATGGCCGCTTCCCAATCCATGGCCCCCACGGCCCTCTATTGGCATAAGATGGGTGTGGTGGGTGTCTATTGACTTTCGCGCCGCCTGCGCTGGCTGACCAGGGCCACGAGCGCGGCGAGGGCGGCAGCCACTGCGAGGCCAGGCGACTCCTCATCCGAGGAGTTCTCGGGGTCACCTGATCCGCCACCAGTATCGGGGTCGCCTTCGCCGCCGGGGCCACCCGGGGATTGATCAGCGGCCAGCGTGAGGGTCTCGCGACCGCCCAGGTCGCTGATGATGTGGAAGGTCCACGGCGCGTCTGCATCATCGACGCGGAAAGTGAACGAGGGGTGCTGACCGGGGTCGACGCTCTTGGCTTCCGTGTCGATGGATTCGATGGCCCCCCGGGCGTCCAGGGTCACGTGTTGCCCGACGACCGTAATGAGGTTCTCCACATGGATGGTCACTTCATTGCCGGCTCGCGTGAGTGTGCTCGTGGTGTAATCGGTTGGGCCGTCGAGGTTGATTGCTTCATTGTGCACTGTGCTGCCAGCGTTGGGGTCGGGCACTGGGGCGCCGCCCACGTAGTAGCCACCCGGCGCTTCGTCGACGAGGCCCTCGGGCGTGTAGGCGCGTACAGCGAAGCCAGCCAGGGAACCACCGAGGCCCGTGCCGAGCGCCTGGTGGGGCACGAAGACCTGCAGGCTCCCTTGGACGGCGGGGAGGCCGTCGTCGCTGGGCTCCATGGTGGCGTGGATGAGGGTCGCGTCCGTGGCCCATTCTAGGCCGTCCGTGGTGGTCAGTGTAATGGTGGTCGCCCCGGCGTCGATTTCGATGCGCTGGATGGAGCCGCCGGGGACGGGGCCGCCGTAGAGGATGACGCGAAGGATGGCGCCGTTTTCGTCGGTGGCTCGGTGGTACGCTTCGCGGACGAACAGGTCCTGGATGTCGAAGCCATCGCGGATGCCAAACAGGTCGCTGGCCTCGTCGCCGATGAGGTGGACTTCGTTGTCGAGGGGGTCCTTGTCGATCAGGTATTTCTGGACGAACGAGGTCGTCATCGACATGACGTCAAGGTCGTGCTGCATCGGGCTGGCGTCGCCCCAACCGTAGAGGTCGGGATCATCGGTCAGGAGTTT
>JBFJXU010000200.1:0-3640 GCA_041622975.1 Thermoplasmatota archaeon | reverse complement strand
GGCGCGGCCGGTGCGAACAACGCCTTGATGTTCCAGCACGTGGAGTGGCACGGTGAACGTGGCCGCTTCATGGAGCCAATCTTCACGTGGTCCGACTCAGACCCGTACGGCATTGAGTTCCTGGAATTTCATGCCAAACTCGTGGCCACGTACGAGGAATGGCGCATCAAGAATGGCCACCCGCCGCTCGTAAACTGGGACCCCATGACGCCCATACCCGAGGCATTCGCCTACGACGTAGGGCCGCCCTGCCTGACCCGCGAAAGCGACGACCCACAAGTGGCCATTCCAACGTACCTGACGGTAGCCGGCGGCGAGGAAACGTCACCATTCTGGGAGTACCAATCCCTGTGTGAGATCTCAGATGGAAATCGCCTCGGTAAGACGATTGAAGGTAGCCTGTACCACGCGGCGGTCCATGCTGCCGTCGTTGGCGACATGACCGAACCTGGCTTGACCTTGCGTGACCCCGTTTTCTGGGCTTGGCACGGTTACGTCCAAGGCATCTACGAAACGTGGCAAGCGTGCCTGCAGACCGAAGGTGGAGTATCGCTTGAAGGAAGCGCGCCGGTCGAGAAGGATGCGCCAGGCATTGGGTTGCTGGTTTGCTTGGGAATCTTGTTGGCTGCGCGTCGGCGGTAACCAAGTGCGATGGCTCCGCAGTTGCGCTGCAGGTAGTGGGCGACTGCACTGCCGAGCCATTAGGAATCTGGAGTCAACTAGTCACTGCTTGCAGTCTCTCTTGTCCTTCTTGGGGCCTTAGTGGCCGGCGCATCATGCCTTCGTCTTGCAGGAGGTGTTCCATGCGTTGCATCCATGCCCGGGTGTCAGCGATTTCTTCCTTGGTTTCAGCAACGAGGTGCATGACCTCCATCATCATGGCGAGGATGACGGGTCGTTCGAAGTCCAGGTGGGGTCGTCGATTGATGGCGTTGGAGTGGCGGCGTGCTGCTTCCACCAGGCGGTCGAACCACACTTGTTCCCGTGGGTGCAGTTCGGTGCGGAATTCGCGGTAGCGCTCTTCGAAAGTGTCGAAGGCCATGGTCGTGGTAGGAGTGCTTTGGCCCATGTTTTCACGGAGTTCTGGTTGTAGTTACTGGGGTTTTGAGTCGTCGTGGGGGCCTGGGTGGAAGCACGGTGGGAACGGGCACGGCGGGCTCTTCGAGGAAGTCCAGGAGCGTGGTGCGTCGGCGGAGGTAGGGGTCGAGGACGGTGCCTGTTGCTTCGTGGGTGAGGCGCCAGCGGCCATCGGGGCATTGGATTGCCCATCGTTCCGGGGGGCGGATTGCATCCACGATGAGTCCTGCAAGGCTGGGGTGAGTATGCCAGAGGCGGTCCAGGTCCACGAAGGCAAGAATGGGAACTCGGTGAGCAGTAGCAAGATCCCGTAGGTGACGGAGGCTGTAGGCGAGGTAGTCTTCTTGCTCCCAGTCTTGTAGTTCTTGATGGCGGAACAAGCCATCGTAGGGAGCGGCAATGACAAGGGATGTGGGCGTATCGCGGAGTTTCTCGGCGAGTTGTTTGTCGAGTACTGTGTCCCATTGGAAGGCGGTCATGCATCGTTTCACGAGTAACCGGTCTGCGCCCTCGTCGGCTTGGTGGCCCCGCGTGATGTTGAGTTCGGCGAAGTGGTATGGATTGAAGCCGTGGTCGCCGTCGCACCATAGCACCACGCGGGAATCGGCGTGGAGGGCGTAATGGGCGACTTCCTGCGCGAAGTGGCGTGCATGTCCCCGGAGCCCAGTGAGGAGGCGCAAGCCCGGTGCAAGCAAAGGGTCCCACATGAGTCCTGCTTGGGTGCAGTATGTGATGTCGTTACGTATTGGCCAAGCGAAAGCACCAACAGTGTTTCAGCGGGAATGCTAAGTAGGATGGGCGACCGGTGCGTGTAACCATGGATGCCCGCACATCCCTGCGCCGACGCGTCGGGGATACGCCTTTGCTCCAGGCCAAGCACTTGAACGAAGCTCTCGGATTGCCCAACCTCTGGTTGAAATTGGAGGGTTCTAACCCGACCGGTACTCAGAAGGACCGTATCGCTCGCTTGGATGTGGCGGAGGCGTTGCGGCGCGATTGCGACGGTGTTACGGCGGGGTCCTGCGGCAACTTCGGTGTGGCCTTGAGCCATGCCGCATACTTGCATGACTTACCATGTCACATCTTTGTCCCGGAGGATTTCCAGGGCGAACGCGTGGCACTCATGGAAGACCTAGGCGCCACGGTTCATCGCGTCCCAGGCCAATACGAGGATGCCGTGGTCGCCAGTCAGGAATACGCGGCCGCCAATGGCATCCACGATGCGAATCCCGGTGGCATCAACACTTTGCAGACGTTAACGGGGTACAGTCGCATCGCCGACGAAGTTCTCAACCGCGTCACCCCGGATGCAGTCGGAGTGCCCGTCGGGAACGGTACAACCCTCGCAGGCGTCCACCTCGGATTCCGCGAAGCATGGGCCCGCGGCCGCGCCAAGGCGGTCCCCCGCGTGTATGCCGGCAGCAGCCAAGATAACAATCCACTCGCTGTGAATGTCGCCCGCGGCGTCACCCACTATACCCCGATGGACCCGCGCGCCATCGTGGAAACCGAAATCAATGAACCCCTCGTCAATTGGGATTGCTTGGACGGCCGCGCCGCTCTGGAAGCCGTCCAGGCCAGCCAGGGACGGGCGTACGGCCACTCGGATGAGGAACTCATGCACTTGCATGACCTACTGGAGCAAAGCGGATTCAACGCCCACCCGGCTAGCCTTGCGGCTGTGGCTGCATTGCAGCAAGCCGTTGAAGATGGACAGTTGGAGGCCGATGCCTGCATGGTCGCCATCTTGACCAGCGGGCGCGCTAACATCCAAGTGGAATCCATTGACACGGTCCCCAAGGACTTCCACAAGACCCTCAAGCAATGGCTTGGCCGCTTCGGCGACCCCATGGTAGAAATGAAGGAGGCGGTGGGCGCTGCTGCTGAGTCGGGCCACATCCTGCAAGCCATCGATGGCGACAATGTGGTCGGCTATTGTGTCTTGACCCCCATGGAGTTGTCCACATTCTTCCCGCACCTGCACTTGAGTTACATCGCCGTGGCCCCCGAGGGCCGTGGCCGCGGCATTGGCACGCTGCTCATGGAGGAGGCAATCCGTGTTGCTGACGGCGATTTGAGCCTGCACGTGGAGACCGACAATGAAGCCGCCATCAAGTTGTACGAGAAATTTGGCTTCGACAAGAAGTACTACCGTATGCTGTACCGCGTGCCACGCACGGCACCCGTTGACCCGGCTCAGGGATCCGGGTGGGCGGCACACGAGGCCGAGCAGACGAACTAAACAACGTCCGCCAGTCTCTCCTTCCCCCTTCCTTCACCAGTACCCCACTGCCTACCCTGATGGCTCTGAGGCGGCTACGCTGTCGCCCAACAAGTGGTCAATGACCGCCATGGCATCAGACAGGTCGCTGGCATCAATGAGGAACATGTTGTCCCGGTGGCAACTGATGACTTCCACCGCATTCACGTTCTTGCCGCCCAGGGCACCAGCCACGGCAGCCAGAATACCTGGTACATCCTCCACCGTGTCGGGGCTGCGCAGATTCAATTGCACCAGGCCCTGGCGCATTTTGATGAGGTCGCCGTCGTCGAGGGCGTCGGC
>JBFJXU010000199.1:0-3690 GCA_041622975.1 Thermoplasmatota archaeon | reverse complement strand
CACGCCTCCGGTTCTGGTTCATTCATCGAAGCCGGCCTCCTGTGGCCGGGAGCACACGGGGTATACCGAATCCAAGCCAACATTGGAGACCTCGCCGCTCATGCCCGCGTGGTCGTTGCTGAACCGACGACCTACGAAGCGGTCTCAATCCTCCCCGAAGATGCCGCTGAGGGCGACGATGTGTACCGGATGTTCATCCACGCAGGCGAAGCAGATGAGCACTATCGCTTCATGCTGACAAGCCCCTGGGATGGGCTCCTGGATGCCTTTGCGGTGGCGCTCAACCAATCAGGAGACTATGAACTCCGTGTCCGCACCGCGCCCGGTTCGGGGGCCCTCACCGAGGACCTAGATGCCGACGACGTCGCCGGCCTACCTGGGGAGCCCCTGTGGGTCCTGAACCTGTCGCTAGCAGTGGATGGCGTCCTCGTGAACGAAACCGTGCTCAATGATGCCCTCACGAATATCACCCTGCACTTCCGTGTGGCCAGTGCGCAGGACATCTGCTTGGCCCGCTTCCACATAGAGATCCTCGACTCCTGCATCGAGCCGACCCAGGGCGGAACGGATGTGTATGGCTTCACAGCCAACCGTGTCACCTTGGATGAATTCTCCACGTTCGTGGCCTACGCCAAGCCCACTCCCCCGCGCGGCGGTGGCGGAGGTGGCGGCGGTGGCGGCGGTGGCCCCAACCTGCCGGTCACCGGTGACGTGGGCGTTGATGTGGACGTCGACGTGGACGAGGACGCCGACCCGGACGCGGACTCAGAGCCTGAAGCGCCCGAAGCACCGGTGGATGCCGATGTGGGCCTTGGACTCGATGACGCTGGCGACGCGGATGGTGGCTTGCATAGTGGCGAGGGGCCCAAGACGGAAAGCGTGGGCTTTGCTGGCTTCATCCTGGGCTTCATTGTGTTCATGGTTTTCTCCACCATGGTGGCCGCCTTCATTATCGTGACACGACGATAGCGGATTTCCCGTATTCCCGCCGCAGCCGGTGCAGGCTTAGGCTAAATGCCACGAAGTGGGACGTGATGGTATGGACTCCCAGGCCGCTGTGTGCCGATGTCTGCGCTTGTACCCAGGTGCTTGCAAGACTGCACTGCACCGCATGACCGGGCTTGGACGGGGCACCATTGACCACGCCCTCAATGTGCTCATCAAGGAAGGTCGTGTGCGCGAGGACAACGGTTTCTTCTTGACCGGTGAACCTACCGCTCGGTTCAACGTGCGAGGAAATGCCCTGCGTTTGCTGTGCGCCGTGGAACGTGCTGCTGGCGTCACCGCCGCCGACGTAGCCCAACGCACGGGGCTCGATGCAGGTGGTGTCAGCCGGGCTGCCCGTGCCCTCGCCAGCAAGGGCCACCTGATCGCCGCCCATTTGTCGGGGCGAGTGGTTTACCTGCCGGCCGCATGACCAAGGCCTCATAGCGGGGTGCCCAATGGCGCCGCGTGCAACGCGAGCAGGCCCTACGTGACGACATGGAACGCCTCCGCAAGGGTGGCCCCGAGAAGTACCACGCCCGCCTTCCGAACGAGGGTCCCGGCAAGTTGTTCGTACGCGAACGCTTGCGCCTATTCTTCCCGGAGGGCCTGGACTTCGAGGATGGCTTGTTTGCCAATAACCAACGGGCCGAAGAGGGTCTTGCCGCCGACGGCATGGTCACAGGTGCCGGCACCCTCGACGGCCGCACCATATGGGTCGTGGGCAATGACTACACGGTCAAGGCAGGCAGCATGGCCGAGCGTGGCGTGGAGAAATTCATTCGCGCACAGGAGCGAGCACTCCGCAGTCGCCGGCCAATCCTCTACCTCATCGACTCGAGTGGCGCGCGCATCACCGACCAAGCCGGCTTCTTCGCCAACCTCCGTGGCATTGGGAAGTACTTCTACAACCACAGCATCCTGAGTGGCAAGATTCCCCAAATCAGCATCCTTTACGGTCCGTGTGTCGCCGGCGCCGCTTACACGCCAATCTTCTGCGACTTCAGCATCATGGTGCGAGGCATGTCCGCGTTGTGCATCGCGAGCCCCCGCATGGTCGAAATGGTCACTGGGGAGAAAATCAGTATGCAGGACCTCGGCGGTGCGGACATCCACATGCGGGAATCCGGTTCATGCCACGTGGTCGTGGACTCGGAGGAGGAGGCCGCCAACGCGGCTTGGCGCCTCATGTCATACCTGCCTGACAACTGCGATGAATTGCCGCCTCGGTACGCCTCTCGGGACCCGGCTCGCCCCGCAACTGGCTTGGATGCGATTGTGCCCGAGGACCCCAACACCGCCTTCGATATGCACGACGTCATCGACCACGTCATCGACGCCGATAGTTGGTTCGAAATCAAGGAGCACCACGCGATGGAGATGGTGACTGGATTTGTCCGCGTCGGTGGCCGCGTGGTGGGCATTGTGGCTAACAACAGTCAACACCGGGCCGGTGCCATCTTCCCCGAATCAGCCGACAAGGCAGCCGAATTCATCACTACGTGTGATGCCTACAATGTGCCCCTGTTGTTCCTCTGCGACACACCTGGGTTCATGGTGGGTAGCGAGGTAGAACAGCGCGGCATCCTCAAGCGCGGCAAGAAGTTCATCTACGCCACCAGCACGGCCACAGTGCCCAAACTGTGCATTGTGGTGCGTAAGGCCTACGGTGCGGGCATCTACGCCATGTGTGGTCCCGCCTTCGAACCTGATGCCACCATTGCCCTACCCGGGTCAGAGATTGCGGTCATGGGAGCAGAAGCGGCCATCAATGCCGTGTACGCACGACAATTGGCCGCTATTGACGACGAAGATGAGAAGGCCAAGCGCATCGAGGAACTTCGTGAGGAATACCGGAAGGACATCGATATCCACGTGACGGCCAACGACCTCATCGTGGACCACATCGTCCCTCCCAGTGAACTTCGCCGCGAAGTGGAGGCTCGCCTGAAGGCCTTCGAACACAAGCACTTGCCACTTCCTGAGAAGGGGCACGGCACCGTCATCTAGGGCGGCAGTCAGCCGCGTGGAAGATGGGGCCGGCTCAGAAGATGAGCCGCACCAGGAACTGTACGGCGGCCCAGATGACCCACGCGACCACGCCCACGATGGCGCCCTTAGTCCACTTGGTCCGATACACGGCAGCAAACACAGCAGCCATGCCGGCGAGGGCCGCGACGGTGGCGGCGGCTTCGCCAATGGGTGGGGCCAGAAAGGCGCGTAGCAGACTCGCTAGCAGGGTGCCGAGGAAGAACGCCAGCATCGCGGAGAAGAACGAACTGCGGTCCAGGACCAGTTTGGCGCTCCAGTGCACGAAGAACGCCCCAATGAGGAGCGTAAGCAGGAAACCAATGATGTCCTGTTGGATGCTGTGTTCCATATGCTTCCATTGGCCCCAGGGCAAAACGGTTTTCGACAGCGCCGTCAAAGGGGCTACGTGGACCTCCACGAAGCCGTCGGCCGCTTACCCCGTGAACCTGGGGTGTACCAGTGGCTGCGCGGCGATAAGGTCCTGTACGTGGGTAAGGCCGTGGATCTGCGTGCTCGCTGCACGAACTACCTGACCGGACCGCAAGACCAGAAGACGCGGGCCATGATTGCCGAGGCCGACGGTGTGGACTTCATTGCGGTGGCCACAGGGAAGGAGGCCTTGCTACTAGAGCAGACCCTCATCAAGCGTCTCAAGCCCCGCTACAACGTGCGCCT
>JBFJXU010000198.1:0-3729 GCA_041622975.1 Thermoplasmatota archaeon | reverse complement strand
GGCCGGCGAGGCCGCCGTGGCGGACAACGCAGAATTGGACGAAGAGGAAATGGCCAGTCGTCGTGAGGCCCTAGAGGCCCGGCTACGCGAAGAGCAACGCTCGGGTGTCATGGGACGGGTGGCTGCTGCCAACCAACGCCACGGCGCCGCCATCGTGGTCATTTTCTTGCTCGTTTTGGGGGGTATGGGTGCAGTCATTGCAGCCAAAGGCGTCGAGGTTTGGGGGGCCAGTTACATCGACCCGCCAATCCTGGCCGAAGAGTCGTACCCAATGCGGGTCCTCAATACCCTCAATGATAGCATTGGCATTCCCGCTGAAGGGGCGGTCGTCTTCGCCGGCGACATGACGCGCCCGGCCACCTTGGCTTACATCAGCGAAATCGAGGCCGCCATGTTGGGGCGCGTGGCGTGCCAGGATGGCGACGGCGACGGCCAACCCGCGCCCTTTGACGCCGATGACCCCGGTTACTGCACGGATGAATCCGAACGAGACCACGGCATCCTCAATGGCATGAGTACCGCCAGCGTCGTCAAACTGCTTTACCCAACCCTAGGAATCCCAGCAAGCGGCCAGGATGATCGCTTCGACGAGGACACGGACGGCGATGGCGACCAGGACGCCTGCCAAGGGGGCGGCGGCGGCTGTCCGGATGGCATCCCGGACACTAGTGCTGCCTTGGAGGCGTTCTACGACCGCCTGTACGCCATGCCGACCATTCAGGGCGTCATGTACCGGGTTCTTTCCGAGGATTATCAGTATGGCGTGGTCCGGTACTTCTTCGCCGCCCAGCCCAAGGATGGCAGCCTGGGGTCCGACGTGGACAATTACCGCGTTGCCTACGCCGACTTGAAGGCCGACGTGGCTGGCGTGCAATCCGCCTGGGCGGGCGCCAGTCCAGAGACCAGTCCTCCCACGGGCGTTCTGGCGATCGCGGTAGAGGTCAATGACGCCATCAAGGTGGGTAACAGCGCCAGCACCTACCTCATGTTCGCAACGACCTTCGTCATGATCTTCATCTTCTGGCGACGAACTGTCCCCACCCTCCTGACCATGGTCCCGGTGGGTGTCAGTGTGGGGGTCCAGTACTTCATCATCGCCGCCATGGACTTCGAAATCACGTATGTGAGTATCATCCTGACCGGCATGGCCCTGGGCATTGGGGTGGACGACGCGGTCCACCTGGTGAGTCGTTTCAAGGAGGAAATGACGGCCGGCCGCAGTCCACGCGAAGCCGCAATTCTGGCGAACAGCGAGATTGGCCGGGTTCTCATCGCGACGACCGTCACGACGCTTGCACCATTTGCGATTATCATCAGCAGCGTAGTAATCTGGGGTGCCAATACCGCGTGGATGACCATCCCGACCCTGACAAGCGCCTTGTTTGCCACGATTTTCCTCTTGCCAGTCCTTCTGCGTTGGCACGCCGAGCGCAATCCAGGTGCCTGGGTCACGCCACGGGACTTACGCCTCGCAGGCAAACACTAGGCCCGGCAGGGACAAAGAGCGTCCACGAACCGCTTTTAGGCAACACCTGCCGTCGCCGCAACGTGGCCCCCGGACAAGGCGAAGGATGCGCCGCCGACCAGCACGACCTCGATGCTTGCTATTACGCAGGCCACGACCTGCGCCCCACGTTCACGCGGGACGAGGTCAGCCGCCGCCGCGCCAGTGGTGCCACCCTGCGCCGCTACCTCGATGACAAGCAGGACAAGCAATGCCTCAACCGCATGACCAAGATTCGAGACAGTCACGCGGTCACCTGCAACGACGACGTTGTCATCGTGTTTGCTCAACAACTCATCGCGGAGGGCAAGGCGGACGACCTAGACCCGAAACTCATTGAAATTGCCGAGAGCACCCATATCCCTGAGCGCGAGGCTCCGGAAGAAGAGGCGGCCACGGCGCAGTAGCCCCATCACTTCTTATATCACCTCCAAGTCGGCGGCCTTGCCTCTCAACTATTCCTGACGCCCCCGGCTCGTCATGACCGGATGTCGTCTGAGGCAGGAGACCTCCTATGAAGCGTCCCCGTAACATCAAGAAATACTGCGCCAAGTGCAAGTCCCACAAGGGGCACACTGTCGAGCGCGCCAAGAAAAAGAAGGCCAGTGAACTCGCCTGGGGTCAGCGCCGTTTCCGTCGGGTCACCGCCGGTTACCGTGGTTTCCCCCGTCCCAAGCCCGAAGGCCGTGAGAAGCCCACCAAGCGCGTGTGGCTCAAGTTCACGTGCACCGACTGTGGTTACGCCCACCAGCCTCCGGCTCAGCGTGCCCGCAAGTTCGAGTTGACGGAGTGATCAAAATGAGCAAGTTCCTCAAGGTCCGCTGTGCGGACTGCAGCAATGAACAGGTCGTCTTCGACCACGCGGCTAGCGTCGTCTCCTGCCAAATGTGCGGCACCACCCTAGTGGAGCCCCGTAGTGGTGAGGCTCGCGTCAAGGCCGAAGTGGTCCAGACCTTCGAATAGGCCCCTTTCGGGCTCCTTCTCCTTTCCTTCTCCCTTTGCGCGGCTCAGGCCGCTACGCTAACCGTACCCGTGCGGACACGGTGCATGCCAGTTGATGTTTCGATGAGCAGTGCGCCATCATCGTCGATGCCTGCGGCTTTGCCCTCACGGCCATCCACTTCCACAGTGCGGCCGTGAAGCCAATCCCGCTGTCGGGTTGCTTCCACTACGTCGCCGGCGTCCTTTGTCAGCCACTGGCCGATGGTGTCGAGGAGGTATTCCTCTAGGTCTTCGTCGCAGTCCTCCACGCCGAGTTCAGTCGCCATGGTGGTCGCTGTGTTACAAAGTGGCTCTGGCCAGCCTCCCACATCTCCATGGACGTTGAGGCCGATGCCAGCGACGACGACTGTGTCATTGCCCTTGGTTTCGGCCTCGCATAAGATGCCGGCAATCTTGCGGTCTGACGCCATGACATCGTTGACCCACTTGATTGCGGCATCAATTCCAGCAACCTCCAGAACATCCGCCACGGCGTTGCCGAGCGCAAGGGTCAGGACATCGCCGGCGGGAATCTCCCGGAGCACCATGGACAGGTACAAACCGCCGGCGGGTGCGTGCCAAGCGTTGCCGTGTTGTCCGCGCCCTGCCGTCATGGCCTTGGCGACGACAACGGTTCCGTGAGGTGCCCCTTCAACGGCCAGGCGTCGCGCTTCATCCATGGTGGACGGGCAGGTGTCCAAGCGGTGGATGTTCCATTCCACGGCCTCGCCAGCAAGATGGCCTTGTTGGCTGTATCGAAAGCCCGTGCCCGTTATGGCTGTAGGCTGCGAACCAGGCGGGCGAGGTCGCCTTCCAGGCGGTCACTGCGCTCCAACTGGTAGTCGTAGGCCACTTGCACGGTTTTCCCGGTGGCGTAAATGACGCCCGATTCACGGTCCTTGATTTCGTAGTCGAAGTCCCATGACTTGCCACCGATCCGGCTCGTCCACATGCGTATGTCAGGTTTGGCTCCCATCTTCATGGGGCTCTTGTAATCGAGGGCCGCATGTGCGATGATGAATGGGAAGTCCTTCTCGCTTTGGCTGCCTGCCTCATCTACAAAGAAGCGCATGCGGGCGTGCTCCAGGAACGTCAGGTACAATGCGTTGTTGACGTGGCCGAGGCCGTCCACGTCGCTAAAGCGGACTTCCACCGGTACGGTGTATGCGGTCACGACAGTGCCTCCCGGATGCGGGCGGCCATATCGCCGACGGCGTCGGCATCGCCCCGTTGCTTGAAGAGGG
>JBFJXU010000197.1:0-3731 GCA_041622975.1 Thermoplasmatota archaeon | reverse complement strand
GCCGGCCGGCAGGGGGTGTGCTGTCCGGCTCCTCCAAGATAGGGGCCGGCGTAACCGAGCCCTTCATCAAGTGCGCTCCGGCGCCGTGGAAGTTCAGAGTGAAGTCCGTCAGGTTGCCCGACTCCACCGGGTTGACTAAACCGCTTACCACGAGCGTCTTGGGGCCAGCGACCCAGACACCGCCGCCTTGGCGCTGTAGGACCAAGGTATTGCCATTGACGGACACGTTGAGGCTCCCCGTCAGGCCTGGACCACTCATAGTGGCGGTTGCGGCTTCCGTCAAGAAGCCCCCATCCATGGTGATGTTGACCCGACCATCGGCCGGCCACGTTACCGGGGTGTTGAAGGTGAACGTGTACTTGGTGACGGTATCCACAATGCGGCTGTCAGCCGTCACATTGAGGTTCGTGAGGGCGGCAGGCGCGATGGCAGGGCTGGGCGCTGTAGCCCGGTCAAGCCGCGCGCCGTTGTCTGCCAGGGTATCCAATTGGAAGAGGGCTGGCGCGGCGGCCTGCGCAGGTGTGCGCGTGCGCGTGATGTTGAAGTGATAGGTGTCGCCACTCACGAGGGGCGTCGTGCCAACTCGGAGCGTCGCGGTGCGGTTTGCGGCGTCAATGGTGACCGTTCCGCCCGCGTCCGGGTCTCCGGTGCCGGCGCTTGTTCCACCGGCGTTAAGTGCGTATCCAGAAGGGAAGCGGAAGATGACAGAGCCACCAGCCGGGACCGTGGTCGTGGGCCCGAATTTGATGGAGGTCTGCCCCGTGGCATACGTGTGCGTTGCAGGCAGTGTGACAGTGAGGTTCCCCGCCGGCAGGGGAACCGGTGCGTTGACGCTGACCGTCTGGCCGGTGTGCCTGTCAATGACGCGACCTTGCGTATCCAGCGTCTCGACCGTGAAGGGCCCGGTGGTGCCCGATTTGTCGGGATTCCGGGCTTGGAATCCTGTAGCCGTGTAGCGACCTTGGGCCTGGAACGACGTGATGCTGACCGTGTCGCCACCCTGCTGCACCGTATACCCGGAGGGGAAAACCAAGCGGACCTTGCCGCCATTGGGCAACGGATTGGTGTGATTGAACTCCACGGTGTAGCCGGATGGCGCATTCTGGCGGGCATCGGTCTTGCTGATGACCACGTTGGAAAGGGCGCCGGGTTCCAGGTTCATCTGGAGCGTCTGGTTGCTCTGCAGCGCCTTCCACTGTGCGTCAAGGAGCGTGAATTGGAACTTTCCGCTGGGACCGCTAAACGGTGCAAGCGAGATGTTGGTGATGGTAACGCTGTGGCTGGGACCACTCATCCCCTGTACATCGAGGCTGATGGTTTGTCCTGCTTTGGTGGCGGCAACGGAGGCTCCGTTGAGTGCCGCCTGGACCGAGCCCGCCGAGAAGCCCGCGGGCAGGGTGACGTTGATTGCTTCCACGTCGCTCAGTGGTACAATGTTGGGCTGGAAGTCGAAGCGGAGGGTGGCCGTGGCCCCGGCGGTTCGCGTCGAGGGAGACACCGAAATCTGAGCAAGTTCCTTGATGAGGGTCAGCGAGGCGGTGTTGTTGATTTCAAACACGCCGCCTGCGGAGTCTTTCGTGGTGACCACGAATGCACCGGCGGAGCCAGTCTCGTCGACCGCCTTATTGACAACGCCGGGCACGCGGAGAATGTAGTCGCCACCCGCAGGGATGGCGTTGGCAGGCCGAATTACGAGGCGCCCGTCGGCGGGCTTGGTGACTGTGACCCCGGGGTCGCCGTCGGCGGTCGCATTGGCTAGATCACCGAGTTGGGTGTAGCCACTAGGGAAGTTCACCTCAATCGAACCGCCGAGCGGAATGCTGCTGAATGGGCTGAACGTGAACGTGTAGTCGGTGCGGGCTCGGCCCACATTGTGGGCTGCGGCAATGGCGACGGGGATGTTTCCTGCGCTGATGACCGGGCCGGTGAAGGACTCAGTATGCGCGCTCCCGGCACCGTCATCCATCCTTACCGTGATGGCGTCCGTTCCGTCCGTGTCACGGGCCGCGTTGATGATGCCATTGAGGGAAATGACCACCGTGCTGCCGTCGGCCGCGGTGGCGGGCGTGGTGCCCCGATTGACAATGACGGTTTGCCCTGAAACAGTCACCTGGGGCGAGCCGTCGTTTTGACCGCCGGCCGTGATGGTCGCCGCGATGTCCCCCTCTGGAGGTAGACTGAAAGCAGCGGGGAATGTGATGTTCGCTTGGCCGTTGGCACCCCATCCAGGGCAATTGATGGCACAACCATCAGGATCCCAGTCCAACGTGAACGTCCACGTGGTGACGCGACCCGCGTGGTTGTCAGCGAGGGCCACCGTAGGTCCGCCGCCGTGGCTTGCGCTGGCAGTCGAGACCGCCAGCACCGCAATCAGGAAGGTGGCCACCGTGCGCTTCATGTGCATCCCCAGATGGCTGCGACTCTTTGCCTCAACCTAAAAGGGGTTTGGTCAGCAGATGAGGCGCGGCGTGGCGCAGTCCGTGTCGTCCGGGTCGGGACCAGTAATCTGGCCGTACTTGGGCGCGGGGTCGCGGACCATGGTTCCTTCGCGCGTGATGGTGTAGTCATGGTAGGTGCCCCACACGGCGCGCACGCCGTCGTGGTCGTGGTCACTGAAGTGCAGGGCGAGGTTGTCCAAGTGAGGCATTCGGAAAGTATGCGGTAGCGGCATGCTGGAGTTGCCGATGGGGATGACAATTTGTTGGTTGACGTCCCGGTTCAGACCACCAAGCGGGCCACCGAAGGGGTTGCGAATCTTGGAGATCTCGATCACGATTTCGTGGTCGTAGGTCTGCGTGCGGAAGATGTATGGGTGGTCGCGGTGGTGGGCGACCGGGTCACCCGGGCTCTCCTGCAAGCGCACGTTGTAGACAGTCAAGCCGTGGGTGCTGACAGGGTTGGGCGTGGTGGCGAAGTTGTCCACGACACACGTGGTTCGGAAGCGGACCATCCTGACGATGTAGTGGTTCCATCCTTCGATGGGGCCGTTGCATACGTCGCGGCGTTCCGCGTGGAAGTCAACGATTTCCTCGACAACGAAGGGAAGCCCATCGCAGTCTTGGTCGATTGGGCGACAGTAGTAGTCCCGAGGGTCACTAGGCGTCTCGGTTTCATTGTCGCTGGGCCAGCCCTCGCAATCGTGGTCAACGGGCGTGCAGCGGGGGTCCTTAGGGTTGGAGCCTTCCGCAACTTCGTGGCCGTCCTCGTAGCCGTCACCGTCCGTGTCATTGTTGCGGGGGCTGGTCCGGTATTGGCGGTTTTCTTCGTAGTCGGTGAGACCATCGAAGTCCGTGTCAGGTTCGTTGGGGTCGGTGCCGCCGCCTTGTTCGCGCCAGTTGATTTCACCGTCGTTGTCAGGGTCCTCGTAGGGACCTTGGTTCAGGTTGCCGAAGTGGCGGCGTTCCCAAACGTCGTACAAGCCGTCACAGTCCGTATCCTGGGGCGTGCAGTGCTTGTCGCAGGGGTCGCTGCCAGCGGCGACTTCTTCGCCGTCCGTGAAGTTGTCCTTGTCCGTGTCGGGGTCATCGGGGTCGCTGCAGACTTCCTCCCAGTTCTGGAGGCCGTCGCCATCCCGGTCAACGGGCGTCGATTTGGGGTCAAGTGGGTCGCTGCCCGCTTGGTATTCCTCCCAGTTGTAGTAGCCGTCTTCGTCGACGTCACGAGGTTCCTGGGTGTTGTTGACGCCATCTTCGTCGATGTCGTTGGGCGGCGTGGGGTCCTCCGGGGGCACT
>JBFJXU010000196.1:0-3732 GCA_041622975.1 Thermoplasmatota archaeon | reverse complement strand
GCCCCCTGGGCAAATCCACCGCATCGCCAACACCGGCTCTGGCCCCCTGGTCATCGTCGAAATGCAAGCAGGAAATTGCTCAGAGGAAGATATTGAGAGGATGGAGGATGATTATCCGCCGCATCGGGCTTAATACCTGGACGGTTCCGCCGCGGTCGGATAATTCTTGTCACATCGTGCAGATGTTGTGCGACCTGCGTCAGCATCGGCATTAAGCTCGCATTGTGCGTAAGGTTTCGACCGATGCATTGCAGGTGAATTGCGTCCGCGTATCGTCATGGATGGCTCGAATACGTGCCAACATTTCCTCGATATTAGTTGCCAAATGTTGAGTTGGTGTTCGGTGAAACAGGGATTCATCATTGGCGATCCTATGCAAGAAATTGGCGACTTCCTGGACGCGTGTCGGGCGCATGATTCCCCTGCGCTCTAGTGGACCGCCACCAATTGCATGAGGAAGTCGTGGGGGAGTCCCCGAAGCATTTACTGATCTAAGGTGGTCGGCCCACTTGAAGTAATCCACGAACTCCCGCAGCTTAACGCCGCACCAAGGAATTCCAAATGCATCAGCGAGAATTGAGCCGTGCATCGCCTCGGCTAGGACGCGGTCGCACCCACGCAGCGCGGCAATTGCGTGCTCGGGGGAAGATGTGAAATCGATTAGCTTGAGGCCAGCCGCCTGGCAGATTTTGTTCCAAGGCACTTTCTGTAAATTTTGGACGTGTGGGATGAATCCCACCCGGCCAGTTTGGATCGATGGCTCGGTTGCGTTCCACCACGCTGAGGAACTCGCCAGGAGGTATGCGGCATCGAGCAGGTCAAGCCCATCCAGCTCGAGGGCCGTCGCCGAAAGCGGGCCACGTAGCCATAAGACCTCATCCCTAGTTAGATCTCTTTCTGGAGGGCCGGAGAGGCCCGTGCCGGACCCTGCCACCAGAATTGGCCTATGTTCTTTGTCCAAGAGCGGCGTGATTAGTGTCCCAATCCCAACCAGCTGGCGGCCGCGCAAGGCCTCACTTATTGCGGGGAATAGATGTTGCCACATGGAGGCATTTAGGTCGTCCCCGACATTGCCTCCGGGATACCGGTAATAGGTAATCCATGGGGGGGCCGCGTTAGCGGGTTGGGTTTGGATTTGGTCGTGGATTAAGTCCGTTGGGCTCGCCGCCATCGTCACCCCCTGGAAAATAATCGGCGGATTGATCCGGACATTACTTGACCCGCCGACGGGCTGCGATAATGACGCAGCAATTCTAGGTCGTCTGTTCTACTTTTTCTTGCCAGTACCTGACCGACGAATCCCGTTGCGGTGCCGGCGGCACCTGGCAGGCCAGCCTGTAGGAAGCCGCGGCCGGCCGCGTCAATTAGGGTGCAACCAACGTGGTGGAGAAATCGACCGCGAAGGGCGTGTTGTCGCCAGCTACCGTAGGTCGCTGCCGTCGGACGTCGTTGTGCAATCGATGGGTGATTAAACTGGACCGATCTTAGGTTGCGAGTCACGGCTTTAGCATCTAGCAGCGCATCCCAGCACGGACCAGCGGGAATGCCACCGATTGCGGACAAGAAGTCCGCACGCACTAGGCGTGCGCCGCCGCGCGCAACGCCCCCTTGGCGTTCCGGGCGCCCGCCAACGGTCACCTGCCCGCTCGCGATTGCCATGTCGTCCGTCATTTGTTCCTCAACCTGATAGAAATAGTCTGCCGGCGGCAGCATATCGGCATCAAGAATAGCAACACATTGGGGCACGGCGTCGACCGATCCGAGGGCTTCGTCGATGGCTGCTTGAATCCGGCACGAAAAATCCTCGGCGAAGCCCCGATGCTTGCTATCATGGTGGACCACGCGAACAAAGTTTAGGAGTTCCGCGGCCTCGTCCGCGATGGCTGGAGTCTCGTCTTCGCTACCATCGTTCCAAATGAGCCAAACCAACGGGGGTGGCGTCACCTTTGCCATGGCCGCCACTAGCCCTGGAAGAAATTCTTCCTCGTCCTTGGCCATGGTAACCACGGCCACTTTGGATCTTGGGTAGTGTTGCATTCTGTCCATGTTGTGGGCGTCCCAGCTCGGGTTCCATGAAAACAAGTTCCCTGTTTCCGGTCCGTCTCCATCGCCCCAGGGATCAGGCGCCGGTCACGCGTGCTTCAACGCTAACGAGGACCTAGCGTCCGTGGCGTTAACAAGGGGGCCGGGTTGTCTGAAACGTTGACCGCCAGCCCGACCTTTGCCCTGCCTGAGAGGCCCCAGCCTAATGCGGGTACGGTCTTGTTGATTACCTTTCACTTCGAGGATAGGAGCCAGATTGCAAGCCAACGAGTGCAAGCACTGGCGAAGCATTTGCCTGCGCTTGGCTGGCGCGTCATCGTGGTGACATGTGGAGGCGGCGATACCACAAGCGATGGGCCGGTGACTGTTGTGCGTGTGCCGTCACGCCAGGGCCCCCGAAGGCGCCCTGCGACGGCTGCGGCGACGCCGGCAGGTTCAGGGACTGGATCTGGTCGCCTAGCTCTTGCCGGGAAGGCCGTGCGACGTAGTTTGTACAGGTTGAAGTCCGAGGTATTGCATTACCCAGACCGCTTTGGGAACTGGTGGAAGCGGGCGGCAGCGGCTGCCGTAACCGCTTGCGACACGCAGGACGTGGACGTGATTATCTCCACGTACGGGCCTGCCTCGTGTCATCTGGCCGGCCATCGCGTGGCAAAAGAGACAGGCAAGCCATGGGTGGCCGATTATCGCGATGCTTGGTCGCACAACGCCTACTACCTCTACTCGCCCGTGCGAAGGTGGTTCGACCGGCGGCTGGAGCGACGCACCATTGCTACGGCAACCCATTTGGTCGCAACAAATGGCCAGGACGCAACAGCCCTGGCCGGTCTGGCGAGCCGGCAAGTCCACCGCATTCCGAACGCCGCAGCGACGGAGCGCATCTCCGGCACGCCGCAGATACCTGATCGCCTTCGTCTGGTGCATGCAGGTGAGCTGTACGAAGGCCGGCGCGATCCCAGCGCCCTCTTTGCAGGGGTGTCCAAATTCCTAGCTAATCATCCGGAGGCACATGGCCAAGTTTCCGCGCACTTCTACGGCCGCGTCGACCCATGGGCCATGCAGCGAGCTAAGCAGCACCAACTCGATGACGTCGTCGAATTCCATGGGCTCGTGCCATGGGAGACCATCATGGATGTGCAGCGGCGCGCAGCGGTCCTAGTGTGCATCCAATCGGATGGACCCGAGGAGCGACAATGGCTTCCCGCCAAACTGTTCGAGTACATGATTATGGGGCGCCCGATTTTGGCCACCGGGGCGCACGCTGACGCCACAGATGCCCTGCTGGCGGATTCGGCAACCGGTCGGCTTTGCCGTGATGCCGATACAGTAGCCGAGTTTCTCGGCTTGTTGTGGTCGCAGTGGCGGGCGGGCAACCACGATGCCTGGCGTAGGTCCGCAAATGAACTAGAGCCGTGGTCGCACGCCACCATGGCGCGCCGCTTCCACGAAGTGCTGACGCAAGCGCGCGCCTAGCTTGTTTGCGGCCGCTGGCGGCCTCGACGCCTCTTCCACGCCCTCAGAAGCGCGTGGCGCAGGCGCCACGTGGCAAAATGTTCGTGCACCACGGGTTCGGGGACCTGCGGGACGCGTTGTCTGCGAGCACGCCAGTAACCGAGGGTGGCTCCAACGAGTACGCGGGGGTCGCCCCGACCCGCCCGTAAGGCTTCCACAACGACGTTAAGGGGCCGG
>JBFJXU010000195.1:0-3751 GCA_041622975.1 Thermoplasmatota archaeon | reverse complement strand
TGCCGTCGGCGTCGGTGGCGACGGGGCCAAGGTTCGTGGTGTTGACGACGGTTCCGGCTTGTACGGTGATGCCAGCAGATAGCACCACTTGGGGCGCCCGATTGCTGATGTTCACCGTCCGTTGCGTCGTGTTGGTTGCTTGGCCGTCGTCGATTGTCAATGTGACGTTGTAGGTGCCATTGTCCGCGTAGGCGTGGACAGGCGCAGCCTCGGTGCTGGTGTTCCCGTCGCCGAAGTCCCAGGAGTACGCAACCTCGTCGCCGTCAACATCGGCACTTGCGTCATCGATGACCACGGGGTCAAGCGTCAAGCCATCGGCGATGGTGAAGGCGGCGACGGGGGGGTCGTTGACGTTGACGACGGTAACGGTGACGGTCCCGGTCGCGGTGGCGCCGTCGCTGTCGCGGAGGGTGTAAGTGAAGGTGTCTTGGCCAACGAAGTCGCGTGCGGGGGTGTACGTAACGTTGCGCCCATCAGTGGTCGTTGTGCCGTGGCCAGGTGCCGCCACGGCCGCCACGTCAAGGCTGTCATTACCCGGATCGCTGTCGTTGTCCAGGACGGTGATATTGACGGGCGTTTCTTCCAAAGTGGTGGCTGTGTCGGGACCCGCCGTCGGGGCCACATTGGTGACAGGAACGACTCGGCATCCAGTGCGTTGGGCTCCGTCATCGTCAGTTACGCGCAGGCAGACGACGCGGTCGCCGCTGGAGAAGGTGTGTGCGGGGTTTTGCTCGCTGCTCGTCGTGCGGCCGAAGTCCCAATGCCATGCCGCGATGGTCCCATCGAGGTCGCTGGATGCGTCGGTGAACGCGACGGGCGTGCCTTCCCGCGCGGTGCTGTGTGTCCAGTCGACGAGGGGCTCTCGGTTGGTGGCGGTGACCGTGATGCTGTCGGTAGCAGTGTCTTGGCCGTCGTCGACGGTCAGGGTCACGGTGTACATGCCGTCATCGCCGTAGGTGTGCCGCGGCGCGGCATCGGAGCTGGTGTTGCCATCCCCGAAGTCCCACGTGAAGGTCAATGCGTCGCCGTCAGCGTCGGTAGATGCCTGGCTGAAGTGGAAATCGGCCAGGGTCAGGTTTTCAGGCGCGTCAACTAGGGCGTTGGCCTCGGGGGCATCTTGCACGGGCAGCACAGTCACGGTGACGGTTCCGTCCGCAGTGGTAATTCCGTCACTGATTGTGTACGCGAAGGAGTCTTGGCCGTAGAAATCGGGGTCGGGCGTATAGGTGATGTTCCCTTCGCTAATGGTGGCTGTTCCGTGATTTGGCGTGCCGACGGAGTCTATGCTAACCTGGTCGCCGTCCACGTCTGTGTCGTTCACCAATGGGTCGAAGGTGACGTTTGTGTCTTCCTCGAGGGTGACGTTGTCGTCGCGGGGGACGGGGGCATCATTGACGGGGTTCACGGTGACGTGCACCGTGGCCTCATCATTGTTGGTCCCGTCGCTGAGCGTGTAGGTGAACGATGTGTCGCCGTGCCAATCGGGCGCTGGCGTGAACGTTGCCGTGGTGCCATCTACGCTGACGGACCCGTTTTCGACGGGGCCGGCCGTGACGGTCAATTCGTCGTCGTCTGGGTCGATGTCATTGGCTACCACGTCGATGGTCACAGCCGTGTCTTCGTCGGTGGTCACGGCGTCGTCGTTGGCTGTGACGGGGTCATCCACCGGCGTGATGGTGACCGCGACTAAGCCCTGCACGTTGGAGCCGTTCCCGTCACTTACGGTGTAGGTGAAGGAGTCTGACCCAGATACATCGGGGTCCGGGGTGTATGTGATTGTGCCGCCGTTTGTGGTGGTGGTGCCGCGCGAGGGGTCGCCCACGGCGGTAACGGTTAGGGCGTCGCCGTCTGGGTCGGAGTCATTGACCAAGGGGTCGAAGGTGACGAAGCCGTCTTCCTCCACCGTGATGGAATCATCGCCCACTATGGGGTGCCGGTTGCCCGTCTTGATGAGGACATCCACGTCGTCAATGAACCAGCCGGCGTGGGCGTTGTCGCTGGTATCCGGGTCGAAAGTGAAGATAACATCGATGACTTGACCGTTGAAGGCGTCCAGGGGGACGCGCACTTGTTGCCAGTCACTTGGTTCGCTGGAGGATGCGTCCCATGCAATGATGGGCTGGCTCCAACCGGGGGCATCCACGGTGACCGTCATGGTGTCCACGTTGCCGCCGGCCTGCGTGTCCCACCAGTGCCAAAACGTCAGGGCGGAGTTCTCGGCTTGGGTTAGGTCCACTTGCAGCGTGGCGCTACCGGCTGCTCCGCCGGCGTCGTAGTTACATTGTTGGGTGTGGTAAGCGAGGGTCGTGGCTCCGCTACGTGCGGTGCGGCAGGTAGTGCTGGCGTGCCACAAGCCCGTCAGTGTCCATGCGTCGGCGCCGTCTTCGAAGTCATGGGATCTTGTCACCGCTAGGTCAATGGGCTTCCCGAGGACCGTGGTGACTGCAAGGCCTGAGTCTACAAGGCCATGGCCGAACACGTCATCGCGGCCAGGGGCGCCAAGGTCGTAGGCGGTATCGCGAAGAACACCCCATGTCTCGTCGGCGGTCAGAGTGCCGTCAGCGCTGCGCAGCAGGGCCGCGATACCCGCAACGTGGGGTGCGGCCATGCTAGTTCCACTGAGTGCGGCGTAGGACGTGTCGCTGTTACGGTATGTGGAGAGGATGTCCACGCCGGGGGCGGCAATGTCTGCCAAAGCACCTGCGTTGCTGAAGGAGGCGCGCTGGAGACTGTTCGATGTTGCCGCCACCCCGATGACGCGCGGGTACACAGCCGGATACGAGACGGCGTTGTTGGCGCCGTTGTTGCCCGTGGCGGCCACTACGACCACGTCGGCTGCTAAGGCGTACTGGACAGCGTCGTACATGGCCGTCGAATTGCTGCCGCTACCAAGGCTGAGATTGATGACGTCGGCCCCGTTGTCCGCACACCAGGCGATGCCGGATGCTACGTTGGCGCCGCTGCCGCTGCCCTGGCTGCCCAGGGCTTTGGCGGCGGTAATGGTGGCATTGGCCATGCCCGCCACGCCGATGCCATTGCCGATGACCGCCGCAGCGGTGCCCGCCACGTGCGTGCCGTGGCCATTGTCGTCCATGGGGTCGGCGTCATTGTTGACGAAGTCGAAGCCGCCGCCCCAGTGAGCCGCCAGATCACGGTGGGTGTGGCGCACGCCAGTATCCACGATGCATACTGTTGCACCCTCGCCCCGGTGGTTGTCCCAAGCCGCAAATGCACGCACTACGTGGGGTGCCATGCTTAGGTCATGGTCAAGGAATGGGTCGTTGGGAGTGGCCGCAATGGAAACCACCGTGTCCTGCTCGATGTACCGAATGCGGGGGTCATCCCGCAGGGCTAGGATACTGGCAGGGTCGCGGGTATCAATGACGGTAAACCCAAGACGCGCATCATGGCGCACAGCGTCTTGCAATTCCATGGGCTCCGTCGTGCCAACCACGAGGCGAACACTGGGCGCGTGGGCCGTCACTGGGGCGATAATCGAGACGAGAAGGACGGCCACCAGGAGCCAGACTGGATTGCGCCGAACACCCATGAATCGCTTCGACAACCCTAGGTATCTTGAACCCTTGCCAAGGGGGGATGCAGACTGCTCTCTGCCAAAGGTCTTTACCAAGGCCCGGCTGGGCGCGGCCTATGTGGTGGAATCGACCTACCCTTTTGACGACATTTACCCTCATCGCCGCGCTGGCGCTCGTGCCCAGCGGCCAGGCAGAAACATACTCCATTCAAGGCG
>JBFJXU010000194.1:0-3801 GCA_041622975.1 Thermoplasmatota archaeon | reverse complement strand
CTTCCATGCCATCGAGGCTTGTCAGGAGTTGGTTGACCATCGATTCGGTGACGTGGCTGCCTTCGTATGCGCCGCGGCGCGGTGCGATCGAGTCGATCTCGTCGAGGAAGACGATGCTCGGGGCGCTCTGCTTGGCCTTCTTGAAGATCTCGCGGATCGCCTTTTCGGACTCACCGACCCACTTGCTCATCATCTCGGGGCCTTTGACGCTGAGGAAGTTGGCGCCGGATTCATTGGCCACGGCCTTGGCAAGAAGGGTCTTGCCGGTGCCGGGGGGCCCGTACAGGAGGATGCCGCGCGGGGGCTTGATGCCCATGCGTTCGAAGCTGGCAGGGTCCTCGAGGGGCCATTCGACCGCTTCCTTGAGTTGCTGCTTGACGTCTTCCAGGCCGCCGACGGAATCCCACGTGACGTTGGGCACTTCGATGAGGAATTCGCGAAGGGCGCTGGGGTCGACGATCTTCATGGCTTCCTTGAAGTCGTCCATGGTGACGCACATGCGTTCCAGGAGGTCGGCGGGGACCGGTTCGTCCAGGTCGATCTCGGGGAGGTAGCGGCGAAGCGCCTTCATGGCGGCTTCACGGGCCAGGGCCATGAGGTCAGCACCGACGAAGCCGTAGGTCATGTCTGCCAGTTCTTCGAGCGTTACGTCCTCGGATTTGGGCATGTTGCGCGTCTGGATTTGTAGAATCTCCAGGCGGCCTTCCTTGTCCGGGACACCGATTTCGATTTCGCGGTCGAAGCGGCCGGGGCGGCGCAGGGCTTCGTCCACGGAGTCGGGGCGGTTTGTGGCCCCGATGACGATGAGTTTGCCACGGCCCTTGAGGCCGTCCATGAGAGTGAGCATCTGGCTCACCACACGGCGTTCTACTTCACCTTGGACTTCTTCACGCTTGGGCGCAATGGAGTCCATTTCATCAATGAAGACGATACTGGGTGCTGATTTTTCGGCTTCCTCGAAGGTCTTGCGCAAGTTCTCTTCGGATTGCCCGTAGAACTTGCTCATGATTTCGGGACCGTTGATGGTGTAGAACTGCGCCCCCGCCTCGTTGGCGACGGCCTTGGCAATCATGGTTTTCCCGGTGCCCGGGGGGCCGTGTAGCAGGACACCCTTGGGCGGGTCGATGCCGAGGCGGTCAAAGAGTTCCGGGTGTTTGAGGGGCAGTTCGATCATTTCGCGGACGTTCTGGAGTTCGTCGCGCAGGCCACCAATGTCCTCGTAGGAGATTTGGGGACCTTCCATGCTGGCTCGTTCGGCGGCCTCTTCGTTGACCTTAATCTGGGTGTCCTCATTGATGAGGACGATTCCTTTAGGCCCGGTTTGCACGATGCTGAATGGCAACGCATTCCCGAAGAGGGCGATGTTCGGGACGACGACGATGTCGCCTTGCACGACGGGTCGCTTCAGGAGCCCGCGCTTGGCGAGCGCGTCGATGCCGTCACCGAACTGGATCTGTTGTTCTTGGCTGATGGCGGGGGCCAGGACGACCTTCTTGGCCGGCTTGACGTCCGCCTTCTTGATCGTGACCTTATCCCCGATGCTCACGCCGGCGTTCTTGCGGGTGAGGTTGTCGATGTGAATGATGCCCTTGCCTTCGTCGCCGGGGTGACTGCGCCACACGACGGCGGCCGTCGCCTTCTGGCCACGAATCTCGATGATGTCGCCGGGGCTGAGGTTCAACTCGATGCGGGTCTGGCCGTCGAGCCGAGCCCTACCATAGGATACGTCCTGTTGGAGGGCTTCGACGACGCGCAGTGTAGCTTCTGTCTTGGGCATACCGAGACTCCATTTTCAGATACGCTAGCGCTTCTACAAAAGTGTGGCGCAACCGTACTGCAAGCAACTATCACCGGACCACACAAAAGGGCTGCTTGCCGACGCGGCGCAACAAATTAGGGCCAAGTCGTAGATTGACCATGTAAACCTGCCTCGTTGCCAACGCCTAAAACGGGCCCGCAGTCGCCGGCCGCGTGGAGGAAACGACGCCCCCGCCGCGCTTCGAGTTCCGCAAGCGCGCCCAGTTCATCTGGAAAACGTTCCTACTCCTAGTGACGTTCATCGCCCTGATTCCCATCCTCCTCTACCAACACGTCCTCGGCGCCCAGGTCTACCTCTGGTTCCTCATCGGCGTGCACGTCCTCGGCCTCGTCATCTTCAGCGTCGGCGTCACCCGCCAGGACATCGCACCCAGCACCCGGGGATTCGTCACCCGCCTCATTGGCCTCGTCGCCGTCGCCGCCCTCCTCTACCTCGCCAGCAAAGGACTCCAATCCCAATTTGGTAGCCTCCTCTTCTGGGGCACCCTGTTTGCCCTCTGGGCCATCCACTCCGCCGGCCTACTGCTCCTCCACCTGCGCGGCCGCGACGAGAAGAACTGCCCCTTCGCGTGATGCGGAACCGTCAAGAATCGCGACCGATGGGCAGGCCCCTGCAACCGCAACACACCGGGGACATAGCTCAGTTGGAAGAGCGTCGCCAGCCCACAAGTGGGCAGGCTCCCCTCCTGAAAGCCCAGGGGCTTTCAGTCGGCGCTGCCTCCGCAAGGCACACACCCGCATCCGCAACTCACACCGGGGACATAGCTCAGTTGGAAGAGCGCTGCCTTCGCAAGGCAGAGGCCGGGGGTTCAAATCCCCCTGTCTCCACTTACCCGCCGCGGCTAACATCACGCCGTGGACACGCAAGGGGCCATTGAGGCATCCGTGGGGGGCGGCCCCCTATGCATCCAGGCGCCTTGCCGTCATCGAATCTTGACGGCTATCTTGCCCACAGTGCGGCCTGACCCCATTTCAATCAACGCCTCGGGCACTTCCGCCAGCGAAATGGTCTTGGTTCGAGGTACCCGGATTGTGCCTTCAGATACCCAGTCAACCAACGTGGCTAGGTCGGCAGCGTCGGCTTTTGCAACCGACGAAATAAAGCGCCGCCCGTAACGTAACTTCGCCGTTGTCATGGCAGGCAACATCAACTTCATCGAACCACCAACGAAGACGTAGCGGCCGTCGGACTCCACGTGCCCCAGGACCTGCTTGAACGGCCGATACGCAGCGGCATCGAAGAACACGTCGAATTTGTCCGCCAGGCCGCGCTCGTCATACGCCCAAACATCGTCGGCCCCCAAGCCTCGAACGAAGGGAACATTCTTGGCGCTACACATTGCCGTAACATCTGCCCCCAGCGCCTTCCCCACTTGGACGGCGAAAGCCCCCACTCCTCCGCTGGCTCCATTCACCAGGATGCGATTACCCGGCTTGGTTTGACCCCAATCTCGGAGGCCTTGTAGCGCCGTGAGTCCGGCCACCGGGATGCACGCAGCATCTTCAAACGACATTGATTCAGGTATGGCCGCCATCTGCTCGGGTTTGACGGAACCAATTTCGCAGTGGCCGGCCTTGCTCATGGATCCAGCCTCAGCCGTAACGCGCTGTCCCGCAAAAGGGCCGTCCCGCGGGATGCCCGCGACGTCGGCACCAATTACGGGAATGGGCAGGAACCGCATGATGGTGGGCTTGCCCGACATGGAATGCCAGTCTGCCTTGTTCAAAGAGGACGCGTAGATGTCCATGCAGTCCTTGGTGGGATCTGCTATCTCCGCCAACTCGGGGACGCCGGGACGTCGGCGGATAACTGCCTGCATACGGCCCCATCGCGAGGACCATAAATCGCCGTCGGTGGACAGCTTCCCTCCGCCCACATGCTGCATTGGAGCGGGCCACGGAGGCAGCAAAGGTCACGGAGCGCC
Source organism: Thermoplasmatota archaeon (assembly GCA_041622975.1). Classification (GTDB taxonomy): domain Archaea; phylum Thermoplasmatota; class E2; order JACPAO01; family JAHFTW01; genus JBFJXH01. Next base: position 58 of record JBFJXU010000194.1, on the reverse strand, counting down.
AGGAAACCAGCCTACGTCGCCTGCGCCTAGCGGGGACCCGGACTTAGCCCTCTGGGGT
>JBFJXU010000193.1:0-3835 GCA_041622975.1 Thermoplasmatota archaeon | reverse complement strand
CATTGAGAGGGGGCGCCTACTGGCATAGCCGTGGACCGATTACGCGTAGCCGCACACGTAACCCTAGCCTACGCGTTGGCCCAATTCCTCATCGTGCCGGTCACCAAGTGGATGCTCATGGCGTGGCTGGGCGTATTCCTCGTGCTCGCAGGCATCTTCGCCATCATGCGCTTCCTCGCCAAGGAACTGAGCCCAGGTCGCGCCCAAGGCGTCCATTGGTGGCCCGTAGTGAGTGCCAGTCTTAGTTTCATCATCCTCGCCGTCATGACGGCGACCTTGGAAACTAGTCGGATTCCACTGGTTGGAACCTACTGGTCATTGAGCATCGGCCTAGTGTTGGTGGTCGGCCTTTACTTGGCTAGTTACGAAAGGAGTCGGAAGCCGAAGACTGGCCGCGACGCGGGTTAATGCTCGCCGCCGACGGGGTGGTGGACGCCACTACCTTGGTCCACCTTGCCGACCACTTTGACTTCGTAGTCAGCGTTGGCGCGTAGCACCTCCAGTGCCGCGTCCACGTGTTCGGGTTTGACGACCACCACGAAGCCCATGCCCATGTTGAATGTGCGGTACATTTCGTGGTCCTCGATGCCGCCCTGTTGCTGGAGGCGTTGGAATACACTGGGGACGGGGAGGGGGTCCGTGATATCGTAACGGACGGTCTGGTTGATGCGGCGAATCTTGCGCAGACCACTGCCCGTGACGTGGCTGAGTCCGTGGACGGGTACGCCCGCCTTGAGGAGCGCCATGATGGGCTTGACGTAGATTCGCGTTGGTTCCAGCAGGACTTCCCCCACTGATTTGCCGTCGTGCTCTGCGTCGCCCCATGGCCATGCATCCGTGTAGGCGTGTCCGGCCTCCTCGATGACGGAGCGGGCGAGGGTGTAGCCGTTGGAGTGAATGCCGCTGCTTGCTAGGCCAATCAGGACGTCGCCGGGGGCAATTTTGTCGCCCGTGACGAGGGCATCCTTGTCGGCCCAAGCAAGGCATGTGCCTGCCAGGTCGAAGCCCTTGATGATGCCGGGGAGACTCGCGGTTTCGCCGCCCACCATGCTGACATTGGCTTGCCTTGCTCCTTCGGCAAGGCCCAAGCCCACTTGTTCCGTGAATTCGGGGTCCGGGTCCTCGACGGCCAAATAATCGACGAAGGCCAAGGGCTCGGCGCCGACGCAGATGGCGTCGTTGACGTTCATGGCCATGCAGTCGATGCCCACGGTGTCCCACTTGCGCACGGCGTTGGCGATCTCCACCTTCGAGCCTACGCCGTCGGTGCACAGACACAGGGCCTTGTCGCCGAATTCGATGAGGCCAGCAAAATGGCCGATGCCACCAAGAGGAGCCCCTAGGCCGGTGCGGGCGTAGGACAACGTGGCGGCCAAGGCGTCGACGGCCTTGTCTTCCTTCTCGATGTCGACTCCGGCCTCGGCGTAGGTGCGGGCCATGGATGCGCCTAGGTGCCGCGCTGTTCCTTAGCCTTGACGCGGAGGTCCTTCTTGCGGCACTTGCGGCAACGCTCGGCCTTGCGGGCGTTGGTGGCTCCGCAGTGCATGCAGATCTTCTTGTTCAAGCGGCGTGCGATCGCCTCGGGGAACGCCATGATGGGTCACCTGGGATGAGCCGCCCACAGGGGTTCCCTATAAGAGTCATGGGGTGCGGCATGACTGCGTCACCGATGCCACCCTTCTTGGGGTACCTGGCCTCCAAGGAGTCCGTGGCCCGTGCCCTGGTATTGTTCGCCCTCCTGGCAGCCGCCTCCCTGAGTGGCTGTCTCTCCTTCTGGACGGGAGCCGTTGATGAGCCTGCGCCGGCGTGGGAGTTAGTGGACATTGACGGCAATAATCGGAGCCTTGGCTCCTATGAGGGTCGGTACGTGTTGCTGGACTTCATGGGTACCTGGTGTGACATTTGCCAACGCAGCCGCAGTAACTTGGTCGCCATCAATGAGAGTCACGACGTCGCTATCTTGTCCGTGTCGGCCACGGACTCCGCCGGCCAACTCGACACGTTCCGTCACCAATTCACCAACCCGTGGCCCCTGGCCGTCGACACGTGGGGCCTGACCCGCAACGTCACCGAGGCCATGGGTGGCAACCGGGTCATCTACCCATCCTATGCCCTCGTGGATCCCGACGGTCGCATCACGTTCTGGAACCAAGGCGAGACCTTCCCCGCCGTCGTGGCCGCGCGCATCATTGACCGCGAGCCCGTTGCCGTGCCTTGGCTGTGGGGTTTCGTCGCCGTTGGCCTCGGCGTAGTGGCGTATCACACGCCGTTTCTTACCAACGTGAAGCCTGGGCGATGGTTTCCCCTCGCCGCCTTGATTGGTGGTGGGTTGTTTGCCTTCATGGTCGCCTACGGGGCTGCGCCCCTTAGCCCCCGGTTGTTCCTGCCATACCTCGTGGCGGCGGCCGCCAGCATCCCCATGGTGTGGTGGGCCAGGCAGGGCCATGAAGCCAAGATCCGCGAAGGCCGCGGCTTCGGGGCCGACCAGGAGTGGCGCCGGGATGGGACCTACTTGGCAGCCATGCCATGGTATGGTGCCCCGGCATTCTTCCTCGTTGTCCAGGTGGCCTTGAAACAGGCGGCCCCCCTCGCCGCGGCCGTACCCGTGGTGGCATTCGCCGTCGGCCTGGCCCTGGCTACGCGGCTACCGAAACCGCCCCGATGGGCGACGGAAACGGGCCTGATTGCTGCGGGACTGGTACTTGGGTTACGGTTGCTTGTATCATGATGTGATTCAGATCCGCCATCTCCAATAGGAGGGCACCGGGGGGCTCGCAATGATTTTAGAATATGCCAATAGACAATCAAGACCACATTAGGTCTATATACTCCCTGTCTGTTGTGCGGTTTGCCCTGCGGTGGTAGGTGCCTCCGATGGAGGTGCAGAACCGCTTGGTACCCGCTCTTCGGAGCAAGAACCAACGATTCGGAGGTGAAATTGAAATGAAGACTGATCTCCCCACGCTCGCCGAGGGCCTCGACCTCGACGGCACCGACGGTAGCGAAGGCACCACCACCCAGACCGAAATCTAAGACTCCTTGTCTTAAGGTCTGAACTCAAGATTCCCTCTTCCCTCTTTCCACAACCCCTTTTGATGACCACCGCTGGTGGAATCCATGGACGCGCTGGACAATGCCCTTGCAGAACTGCATGCGCGTCGGCTCGAGGGCCTGATACGACTAGATACTATCAACACCGCTCGCCATGTCTGGCGGGATGGCCCGAGGCCCACATACCCCCAGCAACAAAGCGGGATTGGTATTACGATTCACGGCGCTGGCATCGGTTACGCCCACACCGAGATTCTGGACCGCCGTCACATACAGGCGGCCATCGACCGAGCCGAACGCCTGGCACGGATTCCTGGTCCAGTACCCCCGCCACTGGATACCTCAATCAAATTTGAGCCAGATGCGACGCCTCCGGACGACGATGAAGCAATGGACCTTGCTCGCAGCGCAGCCACGGCACATACCACTGGCTTGCACTCGATGGCCGCCATGCACGCGTATCAAGACCGAAGTGTCGCACTCGCCGGCACCGACGGGACCCACGTTGAACAACGCACATACGTCTCCACATTGATGGCACAGGCATTCGCCAAGACGGATGGTCGGCTCAGCGACGGCATCACGTGGAAAGGTGGAACCCATTCGCTTTCAGATTTCCATGCTATGGTGGATGGCCTTGCCCAGGATGCCCGCGAAAAGGCCCTCGAAGGCCTCCGGGCCACGGCGGCACCTGCCGGGAAGCACCGCGTACTCTGCGATGAAGTGCTCACGGGAACCATGGTCCACGAATCGTTTGGCCACCTCACCGAGCGGGATCTCATTG
>JBFJXU010000192.1:0-3881 GCA_041622975.1 Thermoplasmatota archaeon | reverse complement strand
TGTTCCAGGGCGTGGACGCCGGCACCGTAGGGCATGTGGATGACCATGGGCAGTTTGAAGCGTCCATTGGTGCGCTTGAGCATGCGCGCCATGTGGGATTCGTAGTGGTGGTGGGCTTGGTAGGAGAAGCCGCTGAACTGCATCTCGCCGATGGGGCGCATGCCGGCCATGGCGAGGCCGGTGGCGGCGCCTGCGATGCCCATCTCACTGATGGGCGTGTCAACCACACGGGACTCGCCGTACTTGTGCATCAGGTTGTCCGTGAGGCGGAAGATGCCGCCGTCGGCGCCCACGTCTTCGCCGAGAATCATGACGGTCTCATCGCGAGCCATTTCCTCGTCGAAGGCGAGGTTCATGGCTTGGATGAGGTTGAGGTTGTAGTTGCCGTTCTCATCCACTTCGTGTAGCGCCTTGTCGTGGAGTGGCTTGAGCGGCTCCTTGGGGCGCTTGACTTCCTTGGTGGCGAATTTGGCTTTGGCCATCAGTTGTCACCTCCGGTCAGGTGGCGCATGAGGTCGTGGGGTGCTTCGTGGAGGTCGTGTTCGGTCTTGGCGCCGCCCACGGCTTCGAAGTGCTCTGCCATTTCCCGGCGTTGTTTGGTGAGGTACGGGGGCTCGTCGATGTAGGCGAAGTTGAACATGCCATCAAAGTCCGTTTCCAGTTCCTTCTTGCGCTCTTCGAAGCGCTTGACGCCGTCGTCGAGGCGCTTCTTGATGGCTTTCTTGAGGTGGTCTTCCTTGTCGTCGTCCCAGAGTCCTTTGCCTTCCAGGTACTTGCGGAAGCGGATGAGGGGGTCCTTGGGGGCCCACGCCTTTTCTTCGTCGGGGGAGCGGTATTTGCGGGGGTCGTCGGCGGTGGTGTGGACGTTCATGCGGAACGTCACCGCTTCAATGAGGTAAGGGCCGTTGCCCTTGCGGGCGTGTTCCACGGCCTTGCGGGTGGCGGCGATGACGGCGAGGATATCGTTGCCATCCACTTGGATGCTGGGGATGCCGTAGGCGATGGCCTTCTGGGCGATGGTTTGGCTCTTCGTCTGCTTCTCCCGGGGCACGGAGATGGCCCACTGGTTGTTCTGGATGACGAAGACCACGGGGATGTTCTGCACGGCGGCCATGTTGATGGCCTCGTGGAAGTCACCCTCGGAGGTGGAGCCGTCGCCGCCGTACGTGATGGCGATGCGGTCCTTTCCCTGGAGGACTTCGGCCCAGGCGACGCCGAGGGCGTGCGTGTACTGGGTGCCGATTGGGATGCAGATGGGGAGGGTATGGGCGCCGTCGGGGATGTTCATGCCTTCCTCGAAGCCAGCGCAGTAGAGCAGATCGTCGGCGATGTCCATGCCGCGCCACAGGTAGCACACTGATTCGCGGAATGCGGGGACGAACCAGTCGTCGTCGCGGACGCAGTAGATGGTGCCCGCTTGGGCGGCTTCTTGGCCGTGGGCGGGGGCAAAGGTGCCAATGCGTCCTTGCCGTTGTAGTTTCAAGCGGCGTAGGTCGTGTTCGCGGCTCAAGACCATGGTCTCGTAGAGTTCCACGAGGTCTTCATCCGGGACATCCGGTTCCAGGTCCTTGTCGAGGTTGCCATCGGGGTCCAGGATGGACAGGTGCTCGATGGCGGGCGGCTCGTACGCTACGGTGGTAGGCATGGGATGCAAAGCGGCGACGGAGGCTCCATATTAAGGCCGATGGTCAATAGACTCGAACTGGTTCACCCAATTGGCCATTTTTGGCGTGCGGCCGAGGCCCGTTGGTCCAAGAAGGCGGCCTCCGCAAGTAGTTCCCCTGGTGAGGCAAGCATGTGTTGACGCCGGGCCGGCTCCTTTCTCCTCTTGGGGGCGCCCGCGCCTTCATCGGCCCGGCGTCACCCAAGTACGCGTAACTGGGTGGCCCCGCATACGGTACAATGGCATGATCCGGCGTTGTCCCGCTCGTGCACGGTGGGGTTGTCGCAAGTGGGACAGTAGGCGTCCATGGATGCGACATGTGTGACGGGGTTGATGTCAATGCCGGGTGGTGGAATGGAACTACGGTGCAAGGGCTGCCTGCCTCCGGGCGACCGGTTCCCAGTCGACTAGGTAACCGCATTCGGCGCATTCTTTGTCAGCGCCCGCATGGTGGGCGTGTGGCTGCTCTTCTTGGCACCAGTCACAGAATGTCACAAGGACCATGGCAGTTCCCACCTTGCGGTGACTGGCAACCTTTCCGTAACCTTCGGCGGCGCCGATGATAGTGTTTGGACTGCCCAACAGGAGTAAAGCCGGGCGCCTGCAGCTGGCCCGTTTCGCGTGGTTCCTGTGCATTGTGGTGTGGGCAGGTCGTTTCACACGCCCAAGTGCTTGCCGGGCCTGACTACGTCGGCACGTCGAAGAAATCGCTGCCGTTGCGGTCGATGACGGATGGTGTGAACGTGCTAACGTCGCTGCCGACCTCGAGGAGCAATGGTCCGGACGGAACCACGGGTGTCCGGTCATGCTGCGTGCCTTGACTGAACACCAACGCCAGGCGGCTTCCCGCAGGCGCCACGGCGTCCAAGGGCTCCAATTGCAGTTTGGCCACGACGGGTTGGCCGGGCACGATGGGCTTGGCAGTCTCGCCGCCTTCGGCGAAGCGGAGGTCCATCTGGGTCCACCCCATCCAATCCCATTCCCAAGCACCTTCTCCTGCCGGCGTGACGCTGTACAGGAAGGCCGCCAAGTGGCCGCTGGGCGCCGAGGGAGTAACCGTCACGTGGACCTTGGGCAACCCGACGGCGTGGAAATCCTCACCCAATTCGTCGCCGATGAAGATGGCACACGCTTGACACGTGCCAGGCAGGAACGTGGCAGGCCGACCGAATGCCATGCTCTCATCTGGGCCAACGGGCACAGATTCCGTGCCGTCCGTTGGCTCGGTCACGAGGCGGCCGCCCGGCGCCAGGTACAATGTGGTCTCCTGGGCGTCGGCGGGGGGCCAGGTGTCCTCGTTGCGCCATCGGCCGAGGCTATCTTGCACCTGAGCGCGTGGCCCCAGGTCGGCGGTCCTGTCGTCCTTGAGGTAGTAGTTGAACCAGTTGAGGAGCATCTCGGCGAAATCGAATCGTCTCTGGCCGTCGTCGAGGTACCAGCCGTCGGGCCAAGCGTGGCCCCATTGGCCGAGGAAATGCTTGACTTCCTTACCCTGGGCATCTAATTGGGACACCCACGGGTAGGCGTGGTGGGGGTCAACGTTCCAGTCCTGCAAGCCGTGGATGAGGAGAATGGAACCATTGTAGTTGGCCTCGACGCCGGGCCGGTGGTTGCGTTCCTCCCAGTAGCCCATGGTGTCCCGTTCGCCGGTCACGGCAGATTCCATGCTGGCGTGGATGCCCTGCCAGGCTGCCGGGCACACGATGCCTTCAACGGTTTGGCCCGCGCTTCGTCCGGTAGCGGGGTTGTTGAACAGGAATCCATAGCCGTAGTAGAGTGCGGACACCAGGCCGAGCATCCGTTGCTCCGTGGTGCCATTGCGGAACTCCAGGTTGAATACGTCCGAGAGGCCGCTGATGGGGATGATGGTCTTCAGGTAGGGGTTGCCTTGGCCGGCAACAATCCAAGGCGTAGAACCATCGTAACTGACACCAACCATGCCCACGGCGCCGTTGGACCATTCCGCCTCGCCGAGGAACGTGATGGCTTGGTCCAGGTCGTGTGTCTCCAGCGGACCGAACAAGTCGCTGCAGCCACCGCTGCTACTGGTGCCCCGGACTGCCACGAAGGCGACGGCGTAGCCGTGCGGGACGAAGTTGTCCACGAGGCGTTCGTAGAACCCATCCGTAATGCCGTCGGGCGTCAGGGTCGGCAGATACGGGGAAGCGAGTACCACGACGGGAACCGGTTCGTCAGTGTCGGGCCGCACGACGCCCAC
>JBFJXU010000191.1:0-3921 GCA_041622975.1 Thermoplasmatota archaeon | reverse complement strand
GGGAGCTCACGGCGCTGAAGCGGACACCCAGGCCATGCTGGAGGTGCTACGCCGTCAAATCGAAGTGCACGACGACTTGGGCAACGACCCATCGGCGCTCCTCTACCGCCCTGACCGCCGGTTCCTCGATCGGGCCAGGCGCTTCTATGAAGATAGCGGGGGCATCGTTCGCTTCAACTTCGGTAAGCACCGGGATAAGGAAGCAAAAGCGGAGACCAATTACCTACAGTGGATGTTGGGTGCCGACTTCCCTGCGGATACAAAGAGCGTCATTCGCCAGGTGATGATGCAAGAGCAGCCGCCAGGCCAGTCTCATCTGTGACCGGTGCTTGGCATGCGTGGTCGCGACACACATAGGCCCCCGGATTCCGATATTCAGAGAGCCACGCCACCGTGTCTCGTAGTCGTGGGTCAGCGCGTATCACGATGCGGCCGGGCGCATAGGGAACGGTGAGGTCCGTATCGACGAGGACCACTTCCTCACCGCCGGCCAATTCGTCGCCCGCAGACAAGATTGTGGCAAATGCCGCAGGGTGACGATTCACGTCGTCGGCAAATGCACGGACCACGTGGTCGGCGAAATCTCGCCACCTCGATTCGCCGGTAATCCGCCACAGCCTCGCCGCTGACCAAGCGGCCACGCCGTTGCCGGAGGGCAATGCGCCGTCATACGCATCCACGGGCGGTTCCACCCTGTCGGGGCGGCGTGTCACGCGCAGTGCCCCGGAGTCGTTGGCAAACGACTTGGCCGCATCGACCGCCGATTCACATGTGGTGAGCCAACGCGGGTCCATGGTCGCTTCGAAGAGCGTAACGGTGGCCCAGGCTGCAAATGCCTGGTCGTCGACGAATGGCGGTTGGTCGTCGGCATGCTGGGCCGGCAGCCCAAAGCGTGCCACCAGTAAGTCGGCGAGCCGTATGGCATCATCCACATAGCCCGCATCCACGTGGCGCGCCGCAGTTGCCAAGGCACGCACCCAGAGCCAATTCCAATCGGCTAACGCCTTGTCGTCGCGAATCGGCGGCGTGCGCTTGGCGCGGGCCTCGGCGAGCACACCGAGAGCCCGGCGATCTTGCTCCGTTGGGTCGCCTTGGAGGTGAATGATGTTGCGCCCACTCGGCTGCCGGGTGGCCTCATCATCATGGTTGCCTTCGGGTTGGCAGCCGAAGCGCCGCGCGGCCTCGACGCCAATGAGGTCCACCACTTCGTCATACGTCCACGTGGTGAAGAGCCCCTCGATGCCGTCGGCATCTGCGTCGCGGGCGCTGGCAATGAGTCCGTCGTCGCGCCGCAGGTCGCCGTCCACGTAGGCAATGGTCTGGCGCACGGTATCAGCCCATAGGGGGTCGCCCGTCAAGGCGAAGGCCTCCGCGTAAAGGGGAACCATCAATGCCTGGTCGTAGAGCATCTTCTCGAAGTGGGGAAGGAGCCACTCGGCGTCCGTGCTGTAACGGTGCCACCCGCCACCAACGTGGTCCCAGATGCCCCCCCGCCGCATGGCGCGCATCGTCGCAAGCACATGGTCTTGGGCGGCCGTACCCAACAGCCATTGCAAAGTGGCCGGCATGGGGAACCGAGGTGCATTCCCGAATCCCGCGGGCTCAGGCGTAAACCGCTGCTGCCATTGCTGCACCGCCGAGGACCGCGCGTCTGGGTCAAGGTCGCCGGGGGTGCGCACCTTTGCCAAGTGGTCGAGGACGTGTTGGCCTTGGTCCAGCAACTCGTCGCGGCGGTCCCGCCATGCCTGGGCCAAGCCATGCGTCACATCAAGGATGCCGGGGTGATGGCCGCGCCCCTCCTTCGGGATGTATGTGGCAGCGTAGAAGGGCGTGCCATCGGGGGCTGTCCAGACATTAAGGGGCCAGCCACCGTTGCCCCGGGTAGCCTGGCAGAATGCCATGTACGCGGCATCTAGGTCAGGCCGCTGTTCACGATCCACTTTGATGCACACGAAGGCTTCGTTGAGGGCCGCCGCGACCGCTTCGTCCTCAAAGCACTCGTGAGCCATGACATGGCACCAATGACAGGTGGCGTAGCCAATCGACACGAGAACCGGGACGTTGCGTTGCTTCGCCTCCGCGAAGGCTTCGTCGCACCAAGGCCACCACTGAACGGGGTTGTCTTTGTGCTGCTCTAGGTAGGGACTGGATGCCCCGGCAAGCCGGTTCACGGAGGGGCGCAAACGGTCCCCCGTGAAAGGCAAGCCGTTTACGGGCCTGGACAATGGACGCTTCGTGGTCCGTGTCGTGAGCGCCTTCGGGCTCACTTTCGCCTTAACCGCAGCCATCGGCCTAGCGCTCGCTTGGCTGCTCCTGCGGACCCGCCTCAATCGACGTGCAGTAGCGGGGGTAGGAATCGGCGGCGTCGCCATGGCAGCAATCGTGCTGGACCTCCTGGCCACCAGGAATTTGGTGGGCCTGGATCACCAATTATGGAGCCTCATCGACCGCACCGTTCCGGACATCATCCAGGACGCGGCCCACCTGCCAAGCCAGGCCTTGGGCCTCTACGTGGTGCCCTTGATTCTCGTCTACGTGGCCGGCAAGGCATTTGCCAACGATGACGCCACCAACGGGTACCGAGCACTCCTGCTCGGACCGGGCCTAGCCGCCGCCCTTGTGGCGATTATGGTGTCCTTTGTGCGGGGCGCCCCCAGCGATGACGGGTACCTGTTGCGCTTGTTTACAACCAGCCCCAACGAGCAAGCCGCATTCGCGGTGGCGGCCTTTGCTATCGCTCAGGGCGTGTGGCGCCGACGCGTTGCCCTAATCGGACCCTTGGCGGTGCTTGGCGCACTCATCAGCGGCGAGGCTTGGCTAAGCGACGTGTTGCTGGGTTTGGCGTTCGGAGGGACTTGGGTGGCTACAGTACACGTCGTTCTCACGGCAGAGCCGCGGACGACGCCAGCCTGGATTCAGAGCCATTTCGTGGATCGGGCAACGGGTTGGTGGGCCCTAGTCGGCTTGGGCGTGGTTGCCAGACTCGTGGCCACGGCAACGTATCCCCTGGGTGTGGATGCGGCGGCATACCAAGTCATGGGATTGCAAGTGGCCGGGGGCCATGGTCTGACCATGCCATGGGGGCCCATCTATGGCACAGATGGCGTTCCCGCGCCGGCGCAGCATTACCCACCCATGTACCCGTGGCTACTGGCCATTGCCTACCAGATCAGCGCGTCGACCTGGATGACTCACCTCGTTGCCTTGGTTCTGTCCCTTGCCACTCTGGCCGTGGTTTGGTGGACCACGCGCGACCTTTACGGCCCCCGGGCGGCCGCCGCAGCCACCGCAATTGTGGCAGTCAGCCCGCTTCTTGTTTGGACGACGGGCGAAGGTATGCCCGAGTCACTGGTGCTGATGCTCTTCGCGGTCACGCTGTGGGCAATTCTCAAGAGCCTCGACCAGCCGCCGTACATTGTTGTGGCCGGTATCCTAGCGGGTGTTTCGTACCTTAGCAAGTCGAGTATCGGGTACTTCTTCGTCATTGCTGGCTTTGGTGGCTTAGCGTGGCGACTGAAGTTCCGCGGCTGGAAGGTCCTGCGAGACCCATACTACATCACAGCCATCGGCTCCTTTGGCGCCATCATCCTGGCCTGGTCCTACCGTAACTGGACGACCCACGGTACCTGGGAGACGAGTCGGCACATCAGCGACGCCTACGTGGCCGCGGCGCTCCACCCCATTGATTGGGCACTGCGCGCGACACTGGCCCTCTGGTTGATTCTCATCATCGGCTACTTGCTCATGATGGGATTAGGGCCGTGGCTTCGCCAACTCAAGGAAACCCCTCGGCTGGATGACGAGCATGCCAGTGGCTTGTGGTTGGCAGCATTCCTTCCCTTGTTGTTGACGGCGTTCATCGACTCGGCTCTGTGGATTCTGGAGAATTTCAAGAGCCTGGGTAATCTTCGCTATTCGTCC
>JBFJXU010000190.1:0-3950 GCA_041622975.1 Thermoplasmatota archaeon | reverse complement strand
GCGGCCTCGTCCGCCACGGCAGCGGGGTCCACGGTGGTCGTCAATCGGGCTAAGGTGCGCTTGGAGGGGTCGCTGTCGGCCCAGGCTTCGACGATGACCGTAGCGACGTCGCCTGCCTTGGCTCCCAATGGAGCGGCCATGACGACCTCAACTGGGCGACTGTCGCCCGCAGGTACCAGGATGCGGTTTACCGGGAGGCTAGCCCAGTCGCTGCCCGTCGTTGCGATGTGGAAGGTTTCGTCCCGGTCCATATCGTTGACGATGGCCCCACGGTACACGATGCTGCTACCTGGCGCGACGGCGCGTTGGTCAGGGAGTTCAAGGCGGACGCCAAGTGCTGCAAATACTTCGTCCAGGGGGGCGTGGTATTCGTTCAGTGGCAACTGCATGGTGCCCCCAGGCATCAGTTCCGGCGCCTCGGCCCCGGTGAACAAGTGTGGCGAGGTACTGGTCATGTTGATTTCCAAGCCGAAGTAATTGACATCGTAGCGGGGAATGAGGTCCGCGGATTCATCAATCGGGAAGGTGAATTCGAAGACGTGGGAGTCTAGGTCAATAGGCTCTGACGGGCCTACTTGCGCGGGGACGGTGCGTGTCCATGTTGCGCTGGCTTGATCAAAGCCCCAATGGACCAGGTTGGCGGAAACCTGGGCACCGACCAGGGTTACGGGGCTGCGGAACGGCATACTCAGCGCCCCCTCCTCGGATAGGTCAAAGTCGAGTCCCATCTGAAGGTCAGGGCTCAGGAAGGCAAACCACTGGTAGAGGCTCGCAGGGTCCTGCCGGCCACCATGGAACCCCCAGCCCTGCCACTGACCCTTGATGGGGACCTGCTGGTCGTTGGCGTCGTCTTGTTGGGTGTTGAGGAACACATTGCCTGAGTTACCCGCAAACAAGTTGTCCGTGATGACAAAGAATTGATTGTCGTCGCCGAAGCGAGCAGAATGGAAGTACAGGGTGTCGTGGTGCCCGGCGGGCTGTGGGATTTCGTGGAAGCGCACACCGATTTCGGCGCGACCCACGTCGCCCGCGTCATCCTGGTTGCGGGCGGTCACGTCAAGACGATGGACCGCGCCGTGGGCATGGGCAAATGGGGTGCTAACCAAGATTGGGATTTCCACGGATCCGTCGGCGGGGACACGCACCACTTCTTGCGGGATGCGAATCTCCCAGTTACCCGGGGCGCCGGCGACGGCGATGGAGTAGAGCGCGGCCTCCGCCCCCGCGTGGGCCAGGTCAAGTGTGAAGACGTGAGTTGTCGCTTCACCATTGGATGCCCGCATGGGTCGCGTGGCAAACAGCGTGGCATCCCCCGACTGTTGGGGCCCCATTTCGATTGCCAGTGGTTGTCCGCCGGGGCCATCGTCGGGCATGACGTCTACCTGGTATGCCTCCCCCCCGAGGCGGACGCAATTTCCGGAGACGCAGCCTAGGCCGATGAAGCCGTCCGCGGTGCGGTGGCGCGCTTGCGCCCACCAGTCCGTCAATTCACGGCCGGGTAGTGGCGCCGCCCCGTGTTCGTCAAGGAGTTGCTCGCGCTCGATACTGGTCCTGATGACGTTGCCTTCGCTCCATACGGTGAGCGGGCGCAGGAAGGTTGCCTGCTGGGTGTCCCAATCCCATTGCTGCAAGGTCCCCCACCAGTAGTCTTGGTCAGCCCGGGCGTGAAACATGATGGCCAGGTAGTTGCGGCCGCCATGCGCCACGTGCACAATGTAGCGCCCGTCATCGACGACGAAGGTCTCACCGGGGTCGCTGAGGCTTGCTACTTCCAAATGAATTTCAATGGTCTCGGCCGTCTCCTCGGCTGCCAGCGCGACGAGGTCGAGGCTTGGGTTTCGCGTAGGGCCTTCACTGCCTTGGCCGGCGATGACCCACGAGGGCCCCGAGGAATCCTGGAGCACGGTGACCAATTCCGCCGAGGCAGCGGGGACGGCAAGCAATAGCACCGTGAGCAGTGTGAGAGCGGCTCGCATCACCGTCGGCGCGCCGGGATTCCCCTTATGCGTTGCGGCGAAGACGTCGAAATCGGTTACCCCAGAGTTTGCTGGCCGATGCCGGGTCGGGATTGGCCCGCCGCGACCAAGATTGCGTCCACGTGGGCAATGAACGGGCCCTGCGCTCCCTCAGGAATGGTAGCCCCAGCCGCCCGCTTATGGCCCCCACCGGTTCCGCCCACCGCCTCTGCAGCTTGCCGCATGGCGTAGGCAAGGTCCACGTCGCCCACGCCCGCGGGGGCGCGGCTCGAGACTTTGACACCGCCGGGCGCCTTGGCGAAGCCCACGAGTACCTTGTCGCGTCGCAGTCCGAGCGCATCGAAGGCCATTCCACACAGGATACCCACAACGGTGTCACGCACGTCCCCCTCAAGGTCAATCCATTGCACGGCGTCGCCCTCAATGAGCGGGTGCCGGGCAAATGCATCGAGGCCCTGGACCAGGTGGCGGCGGTGGCCGCCCAGGAGGTCGGTGGCTTCGCTGTATGCTTGGTCCCGGTCCCCTGCTGCCACCGCCAATCCAATCTCGGGGCGGTCGTAGCGGGCGGTGGCATTGAGCAGCGTGGCAAAGGCCTGCGCCTCGCAAGTCGGTTCGCCCAAGGGTTCGTCAGGGAAGAGAATAATATCTCGCCACAGGCGCTGCAGGTCTTCGGCGGGACTGCCAACGTCCAGGAACCGATTCACGATTGCACTACGCAGGCGCAGGCGCTGTTCATCATCCAAGTGCATCCAGGTGGGCGCATCTTGGTCAATCTGGAGTTCCCCCAGCAACCGGGGGACGGCCCCGCGGTCCCCCTGCAGGCCAGGAACTGCGGGGTCCCGTGCTAGCCCGAGGAATTTGTCGATGCTGCGCGTGGCGATGCCGAACCACGCAAAGTCACGCGTGACTCGTACTTGGCCCGCGGCGACTGCAGCGTCCAGCAGTTCTTGGTTGGTGCCATGCAAGCGCCCCGTGGCACGGTCCTGCAAGTCAGCCGTAGCCCCGACAAGGGCCAGGGGACGCAGATGCTCCATGCCACCCATTGCTTCGGCCACAAGGTAGGCGCAGCCAGCACCACTAATGCCGTCGCCTGGCAGGCCGTCCAAGAGGGGGTTCACGTGGCCGGGAAACTCCTCCGATCCGTCGTCGCTGCGCACCAATTCATGGTGGTCGCACACCACCATGGGGCCATCGAACCGGTCATAGACCGTCGAGCCTAGATCACAGAACCACAGGGTGCCGCTACGCTTGCGAGCCACCAGATCTTGGTGGTCCTGGTCCATGGACCTCACGGCGATGGATGTGAATGGCAGCCCGGCACGCCGTAGAGCATCCGTTGCCACGGCCCCGGCGGCCACGCCGTCAGCATCGATGTGATGCACTACGGTCACATGGTCGCTACCACCCAGCACGTCGGCTGCGGCGCGGGCCCGTTCGTCCCAGGGCATATGCGGGCCAGGACGGCGACCCTATCAAGTGCAGCGGTGATGCAAGTGTATGCACAGGGGCCTAGCCACGGTCATCCTCCTAGCAGCGGTGTTCGCCATGCCGTCGGCGGCTGGTCAAGTGGCCTCAGTCCAGGTGGCTATCAGTCCTGCTTCGGCCACTGCACCAGAGGGCGAGTTTCTCGTGACCGTCACCAACCAAGGCAGCGCCCCCGGCCAGGTCACCCTTGACGCACGCGCCCCCGATGGGTGGATGATTGAACTGGAGGAAACCTCGTTCATGCTGCAAGGCGGGGAATCCAGGGGCATCGCCGCGGCGTACACCGCCGACAGGTCTGGCACCCTGACAATCCGTGCCACCATGACCGTAGGTCAACCCCCGGTCAGCCAGACGGACATTGCCCAGGACTCAGTTTCCGTCACGCTCGCCGACACCAACGGCACCAAGGCATTTCCCTGGTGGCTTGCGGGTGTGGCAGTGGCCGTTCTGTTGGGTGTCTTCATCTTCATTGCACGGGGCCGGCCGGGT
>JBFJXU010000189.1:0-3971 GCA_041622975.1 Thermoplasmatota archaeon | reverse complement strand
TCTACGGCAATCGGCATGTGCTTGACTTCGAGTCGGACCGCGACAAGGAACGCGCCTGGCTCGAGGCGGCGGGCATCACGATGCCCAAAGAAGTGGCTGACCCCAAGGACATTGTCGAGCCAGTCATTGTGAAGTACCACGGCGCCAAGGGCGGAAAGGGATTCTTCATCGCGAAGAACTACCATGAATACAAGCGCCAAATCCAGGCCGGAGAACCCCACACCATCCAGGAGTTCGTGATGGGGACGCGGTACTACTTGCATTACTTCCATTCCCGTCTGGATGACACCGGATTCCAGATTAGCGACCCCAGCGGCGGCGACACGGCGAATCCCGATACGCCCGTGCGTAACCACGGTTCGCTGCAGATGCTCAGCATCGACCGACGCGACGAGTCGAATATCGACGAACTGAACCGCATCGGGTCCATCAACGAACTTGCAGCCGTCGGCATCGACCCACAATTCGTCGTCACGGGCAATATCCCCATGGTGATTCGAGAATCCCTCCTGCCCAAGGTATTCCAAATGGGTGAAGGCGTTGTGCAGGAATCGTACAAGCGCTTTGGCGGCTTATGGGGTCCCTTCTGCCTCGAGACCATTGTCACGCCAGATTTGGAGTTCAAGGTGTTCGAGATCAGTGCCCGCATCGTCGCCGGCACCAACCCGTTCATCAACGGCAGCCCCTACACGGAAATGATTGAGCCAGGGCTCAGCACGGGTCTCCGCATCGCCCAAGACATCAAGGCGGGCGCCGAACAAGGACGGCTGGAAGAAATCCTGTCGTAGGATTCATCCTGGCGTCAAGACGTTGCCGGCCTTCAATACGCCGCCTGCAAGTGCTGCGCCGTCCGCTCATCAATCTGCAAGCGCTCGGCCAGCGCGTGTAATGTTCGCTGCTCCTTCGGGGACACCACGCCGTCGGCCATGATGGTTTCAAGCGCGGTCTTGTACACTTCCAGGCGCTTCTCATCCAGGTAGGCTTGGTCCTTGGAAACACCCGGGAACACCTGGTTGGTGATCCGTGCCGTTAGCCGGCGGATGGGTTGAATGGCCAGGGCAATCGCACCTGCTGTGGCCAGGGCCAGGTAGGTGGAGTCAACGGGCACCATTTGCTCGAGGCCTTCGCTGATGATGAAGAATGCCGCGGCCGGCATGGAAGTCAAGAGGCCGCCCTTGAACGTCTGCTTGGCAAACATGTCCACGCCAAGCAAGTGATGGCGCAGCATGCCGTAGGCAAGAATCGCTGGCCAGGTGAGGCGGATCAATCCCGCTGACAAGGCGTTCACCATGGGCGGTAGTGCACCCGTGGCCAAGGACAGGTCCAGAATCGGAATGATGGATAACGAGGAGGCGACCGCGACACCGGCCACGAAAGGCCGGAAGTGGGGTGAGGTCCGCATGTGTCGAATGGCCAAGGCAACAGGAAGCAAGCCGAACGCGGCGGCTAGATAGACGGGCTCCACGGGCAGTTCGCCTAGCAACATGGCGACGGCGGCCGCCGCGGCGTCGTAAACGGTGTTCACGGCGAAACCTAGGGAGAGAAGGACAAGGCTAGCGTGCAAGTGTCCCTCGGCACCTTTTGCGTGACGTGCAAAATGCCACGCCAACCAACCCAGGAGTAGGAATTGTACGCCCAGCAACGTCGCCATGGGGCCCTCGTAGAGGTAAACTTCCCGGCTATCAAAGGCGCGTAGCGTCACCCACGTTTCGGGGCGCCAGGCGTAGATTGCGACGCTGCTTAGCGCGGCGGCCAATAAGGCCCAGCCTCCGGCTCGTGTTCCCAGCCAAGTACTCCTTCGCGGATAGCGGGTGCCGAATGCAATGAGGAGGAACGGCAGCACCGTCAGATAGTACGGTGCAACGTATGCCCACGGCGTGGCAGCGGCGAGGGATTGGGCCTCGTATGTTTCTAGGCCCCGCATGACCACGGCGAATGCACCCGCCGCGCTGACCATCAAGTATGACCCTAGTAGAACCGTGGCTGGGTGGCGCGGTCCGATCACCCACATGAGCGTCCCCATGGCCAGCCTGGCAATCACGGAAATGACCAGAACGATGGTCGGGAAGTCCGTGAGAATCAATTCCAAGCCCATGGCGATGCCTCATCGGCCACGACGCCCGGCTTCACTTGATACTTTGCAGTCAACCAGTTGCCAACCAATAAGCAATGAAGCCGAATCCGATTACGGTGTAGCCCCACGCGACAATCCACGCATATTTCAGAATCAAGGCGCGTCGGGCGGCTTCGTCGCTCGTCGCATTGAATGCACGCTCTTCCGGTTCAGGCCGATGGGGGTCGAACTTGGAGAACGCCATGGCGGCTTCGACCCGCCCTCCGTCTTGAGCGTTGCCCTGAAACCCTTGCCCGGTTTCCTCTGCCTGTGCGCTTTATTCTGGCTGAGGCCGAAGTGGAAATCGTTCCCCCTGAAATCCGCGGACATCCCCAGGTTCGCAAGGTGGCCAGGGAAGCATCCCGGCGGCCGGAGGAGATGTTACTGGATGCAAATCACCACTGGCAAGCCATGCAGTCATTGCCTGATGCCAAGCGGCGCGGTCGGCCTGATATCACGCACCTGACTCTGCTGACCATCCTCGAAAGCCCTCTGTGCAAGGCGGGCCATGCTGAGGTGCTCGTCCACACAAGGGACGGCCACCTCTTGCGGGTGCGACGGGATACTAGGTTGCCACGGGCCGAAGCGAGGTTCCAGGGGCTGATGGCCAAGGTCCTTACCACCGGGCGCAGCAACGAAGGCGATCCTCTCATCCAGGACTTGGGCCGCGTCGAACCCGTGGATGTGGTCAAGGACGCACCCACTTCGATCGTGCGACTTGACGAGGGAGGGGCGCAAGTGCAACCTTGGAACCTATCCGCTGGCACTGCGGTTATTGGGGCGTACCCGGCCGGCGAGTGGTCGGAGGCCTGGCGCCTTGCCGTCCCGGAGGCCATCAGCATTTGGCCCGAGTCACTAAACGCCTGGGCCGTCGCAGCAGAAATTGTAGCCGGGCAGCGTCACGCAATGGCGGAGTAATCGTCCAGGGCCTGGTCCCAGGTGGTGACGTAAATGTGCCACTCGGCTGCCGCCGAGACACCGTTGGCGCCGCCATTGAATCGCCAAGTTCCCGGTTCAGGCTGTACGATGACAATGCGGGGATTTTCGCCATCCACGCGGAGCGTCTCGGACGGCGTATCGATGTAGAGGTCCATCCCGGTCCCGGTTTGATCGCTCGTCATCTCCACCAACAAGTAGGGAGCATCAATTGTCAACTCGCCTTGGGTGCTAGTTGCAAACCCAACCCACCCGAGGTCCTGTTGGCCGCTACCGACCCCAGCCGTGTATCCGCCGTCTAACTGCGTTGTACTGGGCGACGTCGGGGGCGCTGCCATCGGTGGCGGCGGCGAGTCGTCGGTGGAATTGTCGCCCTGGTCCTCGCGCCCAGCCGGCTCCACGTTGCCGTCCACCTCCTCGGGATTCGTGCCCACTTGATTGCTAGCGTTGCTGTCCGTGCAACCGGCCAGCATCAGGGCGAGCAAAACCGCCGTCAATCGCAGCATGTGGCTCGCCCACGCGGGGTGCAAGTCATAAGAGAAACGCCGGGGGCAGTCCAAGCCGAAAACGAGCCAGGAGCGGCTATGCCTTCGCCTTGATGCGCTTCATGGTGAAGAGCGACTCGCGCTCCATCTCTTCGAGACGGAGGCTGATGAATGTCTTGACCTCTTCAAGTTCGGGCAGGACCTTGAACTCGAGGGCATTGACACGGCGCTTGGTCTTCTCCACCTCGTCAAGCAAGCGCTTGATGGCCGTCTCGTACTCGGCAGCCACAATGATTTGCTGCACGAGGTTTTCGTAAGCCGCGACGGCTTCGTCCATGACGGCGCTGGAGCCGACGATACCGTAGCCACGCTCGGGGAGTTCCTTGACCACCGACTCCGCCTCAATCTTGGGGACGCGCACGCCCATGATGTTGTGT
>JBFJXU010000188.1:0-3978 GCA_041622975.1 Thermoplasmatota archaeon | reverse complement strand
GCCAACTCGGCCACGGGTGTTCGAGCATCCCGGCGCAGCGTCCAAATGATGGCTTCGTCCAAGGCATCCATGGATTACTTGACAGAGTGTCAAGGAATATGACCTGTTCGAGACACATCCTTGACAGAATGATGTTGACAGTGCCATCACCGTCAAGTGTAGGATGTCCTGCCGGGGGCCATGCACGTCCGGTCGGTCCAACCGAGTCAGCAACCCCACGGCGCCGTGAACGTTCCCATCTATCGTTCCAGCACCTTCGTGTTCCCCAATGCCGCCGAAGGCGCCGCGCGCTTCGCCGGCACCAGTAACGAGGTGTTCTACAGCCGTCTCGGCAACCCCACCGTCCGCGCCCTCGAGACCATGGTCGCGGACCTCGAGGGCGCCGAAGACGCTGTCGCCTTCGCAAGCGGCATGGGCGCCATCCACGCCACGCTCATGGGCCACCTCAAGCCCGGAGCGCGCCTTGTCGCCGACGACTGCGTCTACGGCTGCACTCACAGTCTCATCCAACAACTGGCCGCGTGGGGCGTGCAGGTCACATGGGTTGACTCCAGTGACCCGGAGGCGCTTCGCGCTGCCATCGGTGACGGCGTGGACGTGGTCTTCCTCGAATCGCCCATGAACCCGACGACGCGCATGGTTGACATTTCCCGTGCCGCCGAAGCAACCCACGCCGCTGGGGGCATCCTAATCGTGGACAACACATTCGCCACGCCGCTGGGTCAACGCCCCTTGGAACTCGGCGCCGACCTCGTCGTCCACAGCCTCACGAAAGCCATGAACGGCCACAGTGACCTCTTAGCCGGCGCCGTCGTCGGCCCTAGTCACCTCCTGGACCCTGCTCGAGTTTGGCGCAAAGACGCCGGTAGCGTTCTCGACGCCGACACCGCGAGTCTCTGCATGCGCGGCATCCGTACCCTTGGCGTCCGCTGGCGTGCCATGACCCGGGACGCCATGCAACTCGCCAATACGCTCCGCGACCAAGGCCACGCCGTCCGCCACCCTCTTTTGGCCGGCCACCCCGACTACGAACTGGCCCAGCGACAACTCGCCGGTTGCAGCGTCCTCACCATCGACCTTGGCTCCGCCGAGGTCGCCATGGCCTTCGTCGACGCCCTAGAGGTGTTCCAAAACGCCGTCAGCCTCGGCGGCTACGAATCCCTTGCTAGCCATCCCGCATCCACGACGCACGCCTGCCTTGGCCCCGAAGCCCAAGGTCGCGCCGGCATCACGCCCGGATTGGTCCGGCTGAGTGTCGGGCTAGAAGGGTACGACGCTCTGTTAGATGACGTTGAATCGGCGTTAATGATGTCTCGCCAGATTCTGCCGTCCTAATCGACGGAACATGGCTGTGGCGGACGGTCCGACACGATGGCGCATGGCCTCCTGCACTGAACACAGCGATTGCCCATGCCTGCTTGGAAGAACTTTTTCAGCAGTGAACCCCCTGTGGACCTATGCGTTGCCTGGTGGTGGCACTGATTGTACTCGCCGGTTGCACAACTCCAGAGACACCAGATTTACTGTCGGGTGACACCATCCCGGAGATTACCGGCAATGCGCCTCTCACACAGGCCATGTACATGCATGATTGTCAACAAGTGGTTCTCATCTTCCACGTGGACCTCGATACCCTGCAAAGCTTCTTGCCCGAAGGATACGAGGCGATTCCGGCCGAGGAACAATACGCCCAGTTGGGCCTGCCCCTGCTGCCAGCCATTTCTGGAAAGGGCTGGTTCTTCATTGAGGCACATGGATGTGCCATGGAAGCGGGTGGCATGGCACATGTGGACATTAATCAGCAGATTGCCATTCGCCATGCGGATCGGGATGCCGACATGCCCTTTGCCACGGTCTTGGCCTATGAACTGGAAAGGGGCGGTTCAAGTCCGTTTGTCCAGTTTTGGTCGACGCATGGCAAGAAGCCGTTCGCTGACGAGGTAGAATTTGAATTAACAGACGCCGGCGTCCACCGGACCGCATCTGCGGTTGCCAGTTTAGGTGGCGAGGTCAAGTTGTCGTTTGAAGTCCCTGCAATTCCGGAGAACCCGTTGGAAGTGGAAGACGCCTACGGCCGCACCTGGACGCAGGCACCCAATGGGACCATTTTGCTTGGCTGGGACTCGGGTGAACATAAGGGTGCACCCGTGAACGCATACATTGGCGGGCCGCCGCCGACTTGCAGTTTCGCAGAGGATACCGTGGCCGCGCAGATTCTAGGCGCCACCACATGCGCCGGCGCCATCCGCGCGGGCCATGAGATTCTACCGCTAAGCCCCGAAATCCATGATATGAACGTCACTTGGAACCACTTGCCAGTATAGGGCGTCGCGCGGCCAATCCAAGGGACCACCTTAGAATCACGAGGGCTGTCGTCGCAGCGGTGCGGAGTCCCAGCGTGGCGGCACGCACTATTGACCGCTAAGCCACGCGGCCACTGCCTCGACGACCTCGACCCGGTTCTTGTGGTGGAACACCATGTGCCCCGTCTCGGGCAACTCCACGACTTCGCAGGGTCCGCCGTAGTGGTCGCAATCCTCAACGGCGACATCGTGGTCCAAGTACCAGTCTTCGGTGCCCAGTACCACCAGCACAGGCACGGTCACGTGGGAGGTCATATCGTAAAGAGTTGGTCCGGTCTGTACCGGCGTGAGTTCTTCGTGGATCCCCCAGGCAAAACCGTTCCAGACGCCAAATGAGGTGGTCGTGCCCTGCGGCGCGTCTTGGTAGCCAGCCACCACTTCCTCCATGATGACTGGCTCGGCGTTGGGGAAGTAGAAGTCATCCACCATGGGCTCGGGGCATTCCCCATCCGGGTGGCCCAGGCCGGCGCGGCTGCATGACCTGGCATCTTCGCTGAAGGCACCGTGAGCCCAACCGGCGGCGACGACCGAGTCAAAGGATTCGTAGAGGGCTTGGGTGACGCCCGCCATGAAGGCACCCATGCTCACGCCAACGGCGTGCACGGATTCGTAGTCGGAGCGCAGGTCATCGGCCACGACGTCGAGGGCGGCGGCTTCCAGATCCACGCTGGTTGCCTCCGCACGGGAGTCGCCGTAGCCAGGTCGATCGATGGCCACGACATCGTATCCAGCGTCATTGAAGAGTCGAGCAGGGGAGTAGTCGGGGAGGGATTTGTCACCCCAGTAATTGCCGCGGACGCCGCTGCCGCCGTGGATTAGCAGCACGACCTCAGCGCCTCCGACCGCGTAATGGTCGCCGACAATCGTTGCCGATGGGGTTTCCCAGATCACCATTTCAGGAGGCAGGATGGATGGATTTTCGGCCGGCTCGGTGGAGCCGAGGCAGCCGGCGACTAGGAGGCCCAGCGCCACCAAGATGGCTAGTCTTATTCCCATTCCACCGTCGCGGGGGGCTTGTCGGTGATGTCGTACACCACGCGGTTGACCTTGTCCTTGAGGGCGGGGTGGTTGGTGATGCCGCGGGCGATCTTTTGCAAGACGCTGAATGGAATCTCGCTGGCCGTTGCGGTCATGGCGTCGAAGGATTGCACGGCGCGCACGGCGATGGTCTCCCCGTAAGCGCGAATGTCGCCTTGGACGCCCACTGTGGGTGTGTTGGTTAGGACGGCGAAGTACTGCCACGGTTTCTCCATGAGGCCTTCGGCCACTGCTTCGTCAATCTTGGCTTCGGCCACGGCGCATGCTTCACGGGCAATCTCCACGCGCTCGCGGGTCAATTCGCCAATGACGCGGACAGCGAGGCCTGGGCCGGGGAAGGGTTGTCGGTGCTTGACCTCGATATCGAGGTGCTCGGCGACGGCGCGCACTTCGTCTTTGTACAAGTCGTACAGGGGCTCGCACAGCGTCATGTGCATGTCGTCCGGGAGGCCGCCCACGTTGTGGTGGCTCTTGATGGTGTCACGGTTGCCACCGCCGGATTCAATCCAGTCGGGGGCAATGGTACCCTGGACGAGGACGGTGGCGCCGGTCTTCTTGGCTTCCCGCTCGAAGATGC
>JBFJXU010000187.1:0-3979 GCA_041622975.1 Thermoplasmatota archaeon | reverse complement strand
CCACCGCCGACGCCTAAGCCAGAGGTTTCCGATACGGAATGGGTAGTGGTTTTATCCTGCCGTGCAAGCACCTTGAAATCACCGCCCGCATCGACATTCAGTTCGCCGCCGGTGGAGACCTCGCTACCCGCAATCGTGGTGTCCCCGCCACTGTTAATCTTGAGGTGACCGCCTGACTCCAACCTAGAGCCGATATTGTTCTCGGTGGTGGAGGTCGTCGTATTGCTGGTGCTAATGAATGGCCCCTTCGAGGATGAGTGTGTTGTGTCGGTCTACGATGAATTTGGCAAGCGCAAGACGCGCCCGTTCGCCGCCGGAGAGGTGCTTGACCTGCTTGAACACGTCATCGCCGGTGAAGTGGAAGCGACCCAGTAGCCCGCGACTCCAGTCGTCGGGCGGCGGCGGGTCGCGAAGGCTCCTGGCTTCGTCAATAAGCGTACGCTCAGGGTCTAGTGTCGAGTGGTGTTGGTCGAAGTAGCCTACCTTCACACCACGCGCCACCGTGATATCCCCTTCATGGCCCTCCTGGCCCAGGAGCATCTTGAGGAAGGTGGACTTGCCGCAGCCGTTAGCCCCCACGATGCCAATCTTGTCACCGCCTTCAATCTCGAATGTGAGCCCCTCGTAGAGTGTTCGTTCACCGTATCGCTTGGCCACGTGTTCTAGGATGATGGACTGCTTGGGCGGTGTATCTGTGTCAAAGAGCAGCCGGAATCCCTTGCGCGCCGTCGGCATAACGGGCACGTTCTGGCTCCGTTCGTGACGTTCGAGCCGAGTCTTCCTGCTCTTGACTTGACTGTCGAAGCGGTTGCGGCTCTTGAGTTGCTCAATGATGGCCAGTTGCCGCTTGACTTCGTGGAACTGCCGTTTTTTCTTGGCGGCGATGGCGCGGCGAATGGCGTCCCTTTGGCCCAAGTAACTGGTGTAGTCGCCGGTGTACTGGGCGACCCGGTAATTGTCCACCTCGAAAACGCGGTCGCAGGTGTTGTCAAGCAAGTATTGGTCGTGGGCGGACAGGACCACGGCACAGTCCAGGGCGAGGATGTGCTCCTCGATGAGTTCTACTGTGTCGATGTCCATGTGGTTGGTTGGCTCGTCGAGCAGGAGGAGGTCGGCCGTTTGGGCGGCCGCGAATGCCTTGACGAGGAGCACTTTGGAGCGTTCTCCACCGGATAGGTTGCCAAAATTCTGCTCCAGGATGCCCTCTGGGAGTGCTAGTTCATTGAGCAGGGGATGATCTGTAGCGGTGCCCTTGCTCCGTTCTTCCCCGAGGGCAGCCTGCAGTTCGGAGTAGGTCTGCATCTTCGCCTGGGCATCGGGCTGGTCCCATGCATCCGGTTCTGCCATCCACGCTTCCAGCGCCTCCAACTTGCCCTGAATGCGCTTGGCCCGGGCGGTGGGCGCAGACAGCAACTCAACGACTGGCGTATCGTCGGGGATGTCCGGAACCTGGGGCAGGTAAGCTACTCGGATGTCGTCCTTGAATTGAATCTCGCCGTAGTCCGGTGCAATGTCACCCATGAGCAAGCGGAACAGAGTAGTCTTGCCTGCGCCGTTGGGGCCGACGAGGGCAATCTTGTCACCGGGGTGGATGACGAACGATGCGCCCTTGAACACCTTCGTAGGCCCGAAGGCGCGTTGCACGTTCTCGGCCTGGACGATGACCTCCACGGCCGCTGCCACGGCGGACTCGTCTTAAGGCCGGTGGCGAGTGGCCTGGGCGTGGAGTTTGCATTGATGCGTCATTGTAAGAGCGACTGGCCGTCAGGGATTGCCGACCATGACCGGTCGCTGACCGGGCAAGGTGCCGGAGATGCGGCAGTCATGGCCCAATGGCTCCTCGCTCGATGGCGGCCCAACGTTATCGTCACCAGTTCTGCTCGTCGCGCCCAGGAGACTGCCCACGCATTCGGAGAGGTCCTAGACCTGCAGCCCATTGTGGATGACTCATTGTACGGTGCCGGCGAAGCAATCCTAGCAGATGCGGTCGAACGTCACGGCAGCGGGGCACTTCTTGTAGGCCATAATCCTACGTTGGCGGATGCGGCTCACACGTGGTCTGGTGGATTGGAGTCGGCGATGACGGGAGAGGTGTTTCCTCCGGGCACTGTAGCGGTGCTGGCGGGCCACCCGCCCAAGTGTCGTGTCCTCCACCTCGGTCTGCCTGGTGATTTGGCTCAGGATTGAGACGGGAGTAGAGCCGCCACTCGCCTCCGAGTCTGTTCAGGGCCCCCACCGTCGAGGATGCCCTTGACTACGTGGCTTCCTACGATGGCGCCGCACCCGGCGTCCCATACACGTAGGACATCTTGGGCAGATGCGATGCCAAACCCGACGCATAGCGGCTTGTCGGTGACGCTGCGGGCGCGTTCCACGGTTGCCTCCAGCAGTTTGCCGGGGTCTGCCTGGCCCGTGATGCCCGTATTGCTCACCACATACAGGAACCCCGTTGCGGTTTCGGCAATGCTTGCCATTCGCTGCTTGGACGTGGTAGGCGTCACGAGGGGGACCCATTGGAGGCCATGTGCCGCCAACGCCGAGCGAACGGGCTCGGACTCCTCGAGAGGGACGTCGGGCAAGATGCAAGCCGTGTAACCGTGGGTCGCCAGGGCTTTCGCCCACTCGTCCCAGCCCAGTTGGTATGCCACGTTGGCGTAAGTCATGGCCACCAAGGGTACATCCGGATGCACTGCTCGGAGTCGTTGACCCAAAGCCAGACACTCTGCGGTGGTCGTGCCACGAGATAATGCGCTGTTGGCGGCTGCCTCGATGACCGGGCCGTCTGCCGCCGGGTCGCTGAATGGAAAACCAATTTCCAACCAGTGCGCTCCGCCCTGGATGGCGGCATCCATGTGAGCGAAACTGGCATCCAGGTCTGGGTGGCCTGCGGTCAGGTAGATGCTCAGTTTGCCGGGGCCCACTTCATCGAGGTTCACGGCTGGTCCTCCATGGCGCTACGAATGGTGTGAATGTCCTTGTCGCCGCGGCCCGAAATGGTCACCAGGATGGGGCCGTCTGGCTTGCTGCTGCGGGCCATGACCTTGGCGGCGGCTAGTGCGTGAGCCGATTCTAGAGCGGGAAGAATACCCTCCAGGCGGCACAAGTCCTTGGTGGCCACGAGAGCCTCCGTATCGGTGGCGGTCGTGTACTGAACGCGGCCGCTGGCGGCCAGGAATGCGTGCTCGGGCCCGACGCCAGGGTAGTCGAGCCCGGCGCTGATGGAGTGAGGTTCCACGATTTGGCCGTCGGCGTCTTGGAATAACATGCTCAGCATGCCATGCAGGATCCCGGGACGGCCCGTATCATGGGCTACGGTGGCCGCGTGTTCACCGGTCGCTACGCCTTTGCCGCCGGCTTCTACGCCGATGAGGTTCACGTCGTCGTCGCGGAATGCATGGAACGAGCCGACAGCATTGGAGCCGCCACCCACGCACGCAATGACTGCCCCGGGCAGCCGGCTGGCTTGCTGCATCATCTGCGCTCGTGCCTCTTCGCCGATGACCTTCTGGAATTCGCGCACCATCCAAGGGAACGGGTGCGGGCCAACGACGCTGCCGACGCAGTAGTATGCATTTGGATCAGCCGCCCACGCGCGTAGTGTTTGATTGACGGCGTCCTTGAGTGTGCCATTTCCAGATGAGACGGGGTGAACTTGTGCACCGAAAAGTTCCATGCGGAAGACGTTCTGCTCCTGACGTGCAACGTCCTTTTCGCCCATGTATACCTGCACTGGGAGGCCCACCACGGCTCCGGCCATGGCCGTGGCAACGCCGTGCTGGCCGGCGCCTGTTTCCGCGATGATGCGCGTCTTGCCCATCCGCTTGGCAAGGAGGACTTGGCCCATGACGTTGTTGAACTTGTGCGCCCCACCATGCACGAGGTCTTCCCGCTTCAGCCAGATTTCATGGCCATATGCCTCCGACAAGCGCCGTGCGTGATACAACGGTGTTGGGCGACCGCCGTAATGCTCGTTCCACTG
>JBFJXU010000186.1:0-4016 GCA_041622975.1 Thermoplasmatota archaeon | reverse complement strand
GATGTGGGTGGCTTCGAGTCGGGTTTGGAAGTTGCCAACCGTCGCCTCACAGTCAGCAAGATCCACACTGGATCTAAGGCATTTGACGAACTGATGGGGGGCGGCGTCGAAACCCAATCCATTACGGAGTTCTTCGGCGAGTTTGGATCGTGCAAGACCCAGTTCGCCCACCAACTGTGCGTGAACGTCCAATTGCCCGTCAACCAGGGCGGCCTCGAAGGCCATGCGCTCTTCATTGATACAGAAAATACGTTCCGACCCGAGCGGATTACCCAGATGGCTGAAGCAAACGGGCAAGACCCCGAAGAAGTCCTGTCTCGCATCCATGTAGCCCGGGCATTCAACAGCAATCACCAGATGCTGTTGGCCGAGCGCGCGGCGGAAGTTTGCCGTCAGCACCCCATTCGAGTCATCGTGGTTGATAGCTTGACTGCCCACTTCCGCGCCGAGTTCGTGGGCCGCGGCATGCTTGCCGACCGCCAGCAGAAACTCAACCGCCACATGCATGACCTGCAGAAGTTGGCTGGGCTCAACAATGCAGCCGTTATCGTGACCAACCAAGTTAGTGCGAAACCGGACGCTTTCTTTGGCGACCCGACTCGAGCCATCGGTGGCCACATTGTGGGCCACACCAGCACGTTCCGCATCTATCTTCGCAAGTCGAAGGGCGGCAAGCGGATTTGCAGGCTCATTGACAGCCCTCACCTACCCGAAGGTGAAGCGGTCACACAAATCTGTGAGCAGGGAATACGCGACTAAACACGCAGATCGTCGTTCTAGAGTCGTTCATGCCTCCCCGCCGCCGCGGCAGGCTCCCTGCCGCGGTGGTGTTTGGTGGCTAAGCGAGACGTCGGCGCAATTCAAGCACGCGGCGTTCGTCCCTTGAACCGGGCTCCGGCTTGGCTTCCTCAAGGACCACGAGGGCCTCCTCTTTTCGCTGGCAGGCTTCCAAGCACAAAGCTCGCTTCCACGCAAGGTCCGCCCGGCGTCGCTTGGGCAGGAATTCCAGGGCCTGGTCGTACAGTTCGAGTGCAGCATCGTGATTACCCGCGTGAACCGCAAGGTCCCCTCGTTCATCTAGGACTTGACCCCAGTATTTCCCGGCCGAGTCTTGGTCGAATCGAGCGAGGATGTCAGCATATAGCCGGTGGTATCCGGCGTCAATCAAGCCATAGTCGGCTAAGTCCATGTCATCCCCGATGATGCCCAATGCATCCTGAGGCCGGCCCGCTTCCACGAAGTGATGCAATGCTTCCAACCGCGCTTCAAGGCCGCCGGCAGATAGTAGTCGCTTGGCAATCGTAGCGTGCATGGTGCGAGCATCGTGAACTCGGCTCGCGAAGTAGTTCCGAATGACCTCGTGCAGGCGGAAGCCCGTGCCGACCGGCGTGATGAGGCCGCGCTGCTGCAGTTTGGCCATGGCTCCTTGGACACGCCCGGTCACGATGCGAGCGATGTCTGCCTGGGCGAAGGTCTGCCTGTACAGACTGGCGATGCCCAGCACTCGGCGTTCGGTGTCACTGAGGCCCTTGTCCACTTCTTGCAGCAAGTAGGCTTGCAGGTCCGCTTCGGGCACTCGGTCCAGTAGGGCATCGGGCAGAACATTCTGTTGCCGACACGTATCCAGGAAGAGCCGGAGAGCCAGGGGGTGGCCACCCACTTCTTGCCGTACGCGGTCAAGGTCAGGAACGGGGATACTACTGGCAGCAAAGCAAGCCTCGACTGCGTCGTCGGACCAGCCGTCGAGCCGCACGACTTTGGCATCAGGGTTGTTGGCTGGCCGCAGCACTTGACGACCACCCATTAGCAGCCGGCCGCGGCGCACGGTTTGTGCGGCATCAGCCAAGATGTCAGCAACCGGGCCTTCCGCGCGGTGGATATCGTCGAACGCCCATGTCACGCCGGGCTGATCAAAGGCGGCCAGGATGCGCTGACGCCGCTCCATGGCATCCATACCCGCCTCCACGGCGGCTAGCAGATCCTTTTGCCCGCGGGCGGCCAAGAATACACCCATCCGATTGGCGAGGTACTCCGTGGTTTCAAGCCCCGTACATGAATGCCAGAACGGGTCTCCCGCGGCGAGTGCGGCCTCCGCTAGGAGCGTCGTCTTGCCGCTGCCAGCGATACCTTCGACCAGCACAACGGGTGCATCGCCTGCCAAGATGTCCCTTTCCGGCTCGTAGCCTAGGATATTCGTTGCTTCAGGAACCTGCATGGGGAAGGGCTCGATGCGGACCGGGGCCCTGGCACCCATGCTGATTTCAACGCCGCCTGGGCCGACGTCCATCTGGATGCGGCGCGCTGTGAGACCGTAGACCTTGACGTTCTTGCCCAAGTGTTGCCATGAGCCTTCGAGGATGCCAAGACGCTCCAGGGCTCGTAGACGTCGCGTGACGTCCGATTCGCTCAGGCCGGTCAGGCCCGAAATGCGTCGGGCGTAGGTTGGCTCGGCCGCAAGCAGCGTAAGAATCGCCTGATTGGCAGGATGGGCCAAGGCCTTGAGCAACTGGGACACGTGGGGCTGCTAGGCCTGGGGGTCCATCAATCCGACGGTGCCGGCCGGCTGCGGCCTGCGGGGCGGGATTGGCGGGCACTACGGCGCGCGCGTTCTTCCCTTGACGGCACGCGGACATCGCTTACGAGGCGTAGTGGCTTGAGGGCCATGAGGACGTACTTTCCCACGTCAACCTGGTACCAGCGGTGCCCAAGGTATGCACTGTCCGGGAAGGCGTGGTGATTATTGTGCCAGCCTTCGCCCCATCCGAGGACGCCGAAGATGGCGTTGTTGCGGGCCACATCGGGGGATTCGTATGGTCGGGTCCCCCACGTGTGACAGATACTGTTGATGCTCCAAGTGATGTGGTGGACTAGGAATACGCGGACGGCGCCACCCCATAGCACACCACTCCAGAAAGTTCCGCCTAGGGCTAGCGTCATCAAACCAGGTAGAATGAAGCCGGACACGTAGGCCGCGAGTTGGTAGCGTTCAAGGACGCGGATTGCGGGGTCTCGCATGAGGCGCTCGTGGGCAGGGCCATTGTGCACCAGGTTTCCCTTTGTGAGCCAGCCAAAGTGTGCATGCCACAGGCCATGCAGGGGACTGTGGGGATCGCCGTCGCGGTCGGCGAGGGCGTGGTGTCGGCGGTGGGTGGCCGCCCAACTGGCGGGGCCGCCTTGTAGTGCCAGGGTGCCCATCCAAATGAGAATGGCCCGCACGGGGGTGCGCGCCTTGTAGGAGCCATGAGCCACGAGGCGGTGGAAGCCAAGTGTGATGCCGATACCAGAAATGCTGGCCACGGCTAGCAGAGCCACCAGGTCTTGCCAGGCAACGCCTCGACCCCAGAACCACGTGATGGCCCACGCGGTCAGGGCGAACGGAATGGCCGCCGCTAGGGTCACCGTGATTTTGTGAGCCCATTGTTTGCCGATGAAAGGATAGGTCTGTTCAATGGCCATGGAGATACATGGTACCCCGATAGGTATAAGGCGACAAGTGGGCCCAGGGGGTCCAGGTAACAGGAGCGAAACCCGGTGTCCAAAGCAAAACCTACCCCCTCCGAGGCCGCTGCGGCTCCCACGAATGACCTAATCGAGCGCCTTGATGTCTTTCTGGATGAACAAGCAGAGGACCACCGGAATGCCATGGAAGAGGTGGTGCAATGGCTCTGGAAAACAGGGGACTTGGAGCACGAGATTCACCAATCAGTGGCCGTGATTGGAGGAATCTTCCAGAAGTGGACGTTTGAGATCATGTTCCTACTCCGCGTGCGCGGCACCATGCGGTTCAATCAGTTGAAGGAGGAATTGACCAGTGTTGGGCGAGGAATTCGGGGCAAGTTAAGCGACGTTTCTGGTTTGTCAAGTCGGACGCTCAGTGAACGACTCAAAGACCTGGAAGAACGGGGCCTCGTCCACCGGGAGGTCTACGCCGAGGTTCCGGTGCGCGTGGAGTATTCCCTCACCCCCAAGGGCACACGTTTCGGCGACCTAATCATGCCAGTCATCGCCCATCTTCG
>JBFJXU010000185.1:0-4036 GCA_041622975.1 Thermoplasmatota archaeon | reverse complement strand
TCAGCCAGGAGCGGCACCCCAGGTGGACGCTGCAGTCGCGCGGCTAGGTCCGCCATGCCTAGGGCCGCAGCGACCTGGGGCAGGGAATCGATGGCGTTTCCTTCCCATGTGTTGGTGACGATCACGAAGCATTCCCCCCAGTTTTCGACGTGCAGCAACCGCTCTCGCATGGTGAGAAGATCCTCGATGCGCTCCTCGCGTCGAACGGCGCGCCGTGCCCCGCGCGCGTGGTGTCGGCCAACGAATCGCACGTAGCCCCAATCCGTGGTTGGCCAATCGGGTGCGAATGCCTTGTGGTGCGTTGACCAGACGAGGCAGGCGCCTGCCTCGACCAGCAGATCATGGAAGTCATTGCGGAACCAACTGGGGTGACGAACCTCCACGGCCCAGCGCCCCGGCAAACTCACAATGCGGCGGATGGTTTCCGCGGCGTCCAGGCTCCATGCAAGACTTGGGGGAAACTGGGCCAGGACCGGACCCAAATGGTCGCCCAGCGGCTCAAAGAACGCTAACTGAGCCTCAGCAGCCGCGGTGGCGTCTCCAACCGGTTGGTGCGTGATGCCCTTGTGCAGTTTGGGCATGAAGTGGAAGCCAGGAGGTGCTTGGTCACGCCAACCGATTACCCGGTCATGGAGGGGGGCGGCAGCCTGCGCCTCCAAGTCGCTGTGATGCAGTGTTTCGGCTAACTCCAGGCAGTCGAATCGAGCAGCGTACCGAGGAAGGTACTCGGCATGCAGAGTTCCCACTGGGACCAGACCTAGGTCGAAGTGTCGGTTGCTCAGAGCAGCGAGGCCCAACCGCAGGCGCACACCCCTGGACAGGCGGCAATCCTGAAATAGACCCTGGGGTCCGCGAAGCCATGGCTTGGACCCCCACCGTCCCTGACGGCCAGAAGATCACCCTCAATGACGACGGCACCCTCAACGTGCCCAACAACCCCATCCTCGCTTTCATCGAGGGTGACGGTACGGGCCCCGACATCTGGCATGCCAGCCAGATGGTTCTGGATGCCGCCGTCGAGAAGGCCTACGGCGGCGACCGCAAGATTGCATGGATGGAAGTCCTAGCCGGCGAGAAGGCATTCAACGAAACCGGCGAATGGCTCCCCGAGGCCACCCTGGAAGCGTTCCGCGAGTACCTTGTTGGCATCAAGGGCCCCCTGACTACGCCCGTGGGTGGCGGCATTCGCAGCCTCAACGTTGCCCTACGCCAAATCCTCGACCTGTACACGTGCCTCCGGCCCGTCAAGTATTACGCTGGCGTCCCCAGCCCCGTCCACGGCCCCGAACGCCACGACTGGGTCATCTTCCGTGAAAACTCCGAGGACATCTACGCCGGCGTCGAATTCCAAGCCGGCAGCGCCGAGCAGAAGAAACTCCTAACTTTCCTCCAAGACGAAATGGGCGTCAACAAGATTCGCTTCCCCGAGACCAGTGGCCTCGGCATCAAGCCGGTCAGCGAAGAAGGCACCAAGCGCCTCGTACGCGCCGCCATCCAGTACGCCATTGATGACGACCGCGACTCCGTGACCCTCGTCCACAAGGGTAACATCATGAAGTACACGGAAGGCGCGTTCCGCGACTGGGGCTACGAGTGCGCCCGCGAAGAATTCGGTGCCGAAGTCTGGGGCGAAGGCCCCTGGTGCAAGATGACCAACCCGAAGACCGGGAAGGAGATCATCATCAAGGACGTCATCGCCGACGCCATGCTCCAACAGATTCTCACGCGCCCCAACGAGTACGGCGTCGTGGCCACCATGAACCTCAATGGCGACTACCTCAGTGACGCCTTGGCTGCCTGCGTTGGCGGCATCGGCATCGCCCCCGGCGCCAACATCAACTACACCACCGGCCACGCCATCTTCGAGGCCACCCACGGCACGGCGCCCAAGTACGCCGGCCTGGACAAGGTGAACCCCGGCTCCGTCATCTTGAGCGGTGTCATGATGCTGCGCCACCTCGGCTGGAACGAAGCCGCCGACCTCATCGACGCGGCACTCGCCAAGACCATCAGCCAGAAGCAAGTCACTTACGACTTCGAACGCTTGATGGACGGCGCGACCCTGCTCAAGTGCAGCGAGTTCGGACAAGCCATCGTTGGCAACATGGACACGGTTACCGTCACCGCGTAAGTCCGACCATCCATCCCCCTTCCTCCTTCCTCCTACCTTTCCCCAAATTTTGTTCGACCACACTAAGTGGTATCGCCGCCCTCCACGCACATGGGCCTGTGGAACGACTGGCGGACGCGGCATCAGACCTGGCGCCTGCGCCTAACGGGTCCGTTTTCACTGCGACTGGAAGCCCAAGCCAATGGACTGGCCATCCTCACGAACGGGGGCAGCACCGTACTGCCGTGGGGCGACCCCATCAATACTGCCGTCATCGATGTCAAGACACCGTCAAGGGGTAGCCTACAGATTGCACTGACAGACTCGGCAGGAAGTTCGTCCAGGTTCACGCCCGTGATGACGCCAGCGACGCTCATCGTCTCGACCCATCCATCCTACTCCGCGACGACGACCGCCCGAACCATTCAGGCACCCAACAACTGGTCTGTCAAGGCGCGGTGGATTGACGACGAAGAGGACGACCCCGACGAACCAGCCACAACCTCATGGGGCTGGGATGGCGGGTTCTCCTGGTAATGTGCAACTAGCCATTTGCCACGACCCCAGGTTTCAAGCCACCCTTTGCCCTTGGCCGCGATATGCATCGCCTACTGGCTTGGGCCATGGTACTCCCAGCAATTGCTGGTTGCATTACTGATTCGACGCCCGTTGAGACGCCCGACAACCCGGCGCTTTTGACCTGGGTTGGCGCGACCCTCGAGGCTCCTCCGTCAGACGCATTCAACAACCCTCCGCCATTCATGGAGCGACCGCCACGCCCTGTGTGCGACGGCCCCAACTGCGAAACGATTCCATTCACAATCCCCGCAAACCCGGACAGCAAGGATGTCGTCATCGCCATCGAATGGGAGGGCCAGGACGACTCGTATCCTGTTACCAGCATGCCTGGCGGCTACTTGGGCTCGGCGAACATTGCCCTCGATGCAGTCGTAAAGAGTGGCGGCAAGGTTGTGGCCGATGGCCACGAGTCATTCCATTACGCCAGTGTGGTCGTCCTGGAAAACCCAAGCCCGGGCGACTACGAAGTGGAAGTGGTAGCCCGCTGGGGGACAGGTTCCTACCTGGGGAGTATTCGCTTCCAGGAGCCGGGTACCTTAGGCACCCATCCAGGCCTCCCGGACTTGGTCATGCTACCACCAGATCACATCAACTTCCAGGCGCCATTGCTGCACGAAGCCAATGATGTGCTGCGGCTGGCAGCCGAGGGTTGTGGTCCCGACGAGACTGCGGAAGACCAGGAATTGCGGTGCCTACGCTTCGCAGGTATCCTTGGGAATCAAGGCCCCGGCGACTTCGAATTGAACCTCTACTACGACGACGCAGCAGACTCCATCCCCGGAAGCGGGCACTGGCAGCAACGCATCTTCGAGGAAGGCGGTGCAAGCCGCCTCGTCCCGGCCGGGGAAGCAGAATACCACGAAGTGCACGGCCATTTCCACATCCTCGACTTTGTGGAAACCACCCTCTACGAATACGACGAAGAAACGGACACCCGCGGTGCCGACACCGGGTTCGGCCGCAAGACTGGCTTCTGCATCATTGACGGCGGCCTCATCGACCCCACAGGCGATGCGGTCGTACCAAAGTACCACGGTGTCGGTTGCTGCTACCTGGCTGGAACCTGCCAGATGGATATGCTCAACGACGACCACTTCATGATGGGAATGAGTCCCGGCTGGTACGATATCTACCCGTGGTGGCGCGCGGATCAATACGTGGAAGTTAGTGGACTGCCGGACGGCGTGTATGAATTGGTTTCAGTCATCAATCCCGACGAAATTCTGGAAGAGACTCGCATGGACAACAACGTAGCCGGAACCATCTTCCGAATCACCGGGTCCGAAGTGGAGATGATTCGCCAATGGACGCAAGCCAACGTTGGCCCCCATCCGGATGCGGATTGGG